>JAOUBJ010000007.1 GCA_029860345.1 Candidatus Zixiibacteriota bacterium
ATTGAACCGGTCATTATAGTCATACTTGGTGTGGTCATTGCATTCATACTGGTAGCTATGTACCTGCCTCTGTTCGACCTTGTCGGCGCACTCTAGACGACGACTATCCAAAGACAGGGGCAGCACCTTCAAAAGAGCTGCCCCAGATAAATAACCAACCCACAAACTCAATTGGCGTCGAGTGAGAAACCACTTTCCTCAAAGAACTTGATAACGCCATCAAAGCGTGATTCGTTGCGCATGACCAGTTGAAACCAATAGTCACTCAGGTCAAAGCAGACAATGTACTCAAACAGACTTACGTTCTTTAGGAAATCCTCATAAGGTATCATGCCCGTAAAGCTCAAAGAAGCGACCTCGTCCTGGGACTTTTGCGGGTATAACCCAAACGTCCATTGTTCAGCCTGCGAGAACTCTTCAAAGCAAGCTACCAAGTGTTCGACGTTGGCGTCGGCGTATTCCCAAGTTGAGAAGTAGCTCCTCTTTTCGCTGCTTCTTTGCTTAAGCAGTTTTTCGAGCTTGGGTCTTCGAATAAACTGTCGCTTGGGAACCAGTGCGTTGAGACAAATAAAGTCCGCCGAAAAAGTGAGCAACAGCCGACGCAGTAGATCGGGATTCCGATAGACGGCTGGGTCTTCTGATGAAACGACCAGACAGTCTGACTTCCACGAAGAAAACAGGCCACCTTCAAAGTACCGAAACCGATAATCCTGGGCCGCTCTTGGGTCGTAAATCTGAATCAAAACAGTAAAGTATCCGTATTACACAGGTGCAACCGCTACACGCAAGGATTCAACCTGCAAGTGCTAATGAAAAACGGTAGTACGATCGCGATCGGAGACCGCAAATCGTACTAACCGTTTCTTTCATACTCAATCACCTATATTGCCAACACAGAGACTCTTGTCAAGTCAATCAGCGATACAGATATTTTATCCAATCCCAGTGGGAATTAGGCTTACCCCCATTGAAATAGTTCACAATACTGCCTCTAAGGCTGAGATGCCAACCTTTGTCATGTGGGCTGTAGCCCAATCTCAGATATCGACCAGAGTTGAGCCAACTACCTTGTCGAAAAAACCAATCAGCAACTCTTGTCGTGGCCGCCCATCGCACTACTTGAGGGCCATAAATTGATCCCCAGGTAATAATCTGGTAATAGGCCCCCATAATGAATGCACCGGCTGCACTACTTGGAGTGACACCAAGCATCATTCCACCAAAAGCGCCGTCGCCGGTTGATACCCACTCGCCCGTTTCAGGGTCAGTGTAACCTGGCGAGTAGGCTGCGATCTGGTCACCCCCACTCTCCTGATAGTCAAAATCCACAAGCGTAGTCCGGTAGCCTTCGATGTCAACTTCCAAGGTGAAGTACACGTCAGTAAGATTACCTTCCGAGTCGAACTCTGCATTAACATAGAGGCTCGTTTGGTCAATATACCAATCTGCCCATTGCAAGGGTTTGCCTGCGGCCATGTTACCGGCGTCCTGTATCGCTAAATCCTTCGCCCACGCATTCGCCATTGTGGAGAAAAACACGATTTCCCCCCCACCCGGCGGTTTAATATACCCCACCTGCTGGTGTGTTCTAGGGTGAAATATGCCACAAACCTCCCCTTTGTTGTTTGACTCTCTGGCAAAATTGGCGAAGGCCTGGGCGTCGGCCTTGTCGGAGGCAACACAGGCCTCTATCGCGGCACGAATACCATCCTTAGTCAAATGCCACATGGTAGTCAACCCAGATGGATCTGACCCCATTACTGGATTACCCTCAGCATAACTATATGGTGAGGGGCCGGCCAGAGCTGGATCAGGCGCCATGAACCGTCCGGTAGAACGACTGTAGTATCTCGGCCCAAAGTCAAGTTCCTCAGTCTTGTCTTTCTCCTTGCCGATGTACCAGTGTGGCGTATGACCTAGTCCACCCTGCGAGTACAACTCGCCGTAAGGATAGTACTCGATCATTCTATCGCCGGGTATCCCCCGAGAGTCGACATAAGAACGCACCGAGCCATGATAGTCATTGATATAGTGGCAGGTGCTGTCGGCGCTGACATCGTTGAGGTCCTTTCGCTGCAGACGTTGACCCAAGCCATACACATTGATGTTGGCAAGGCTGTCAGTATCGTCATACTCCAGGATGACGGTATTGCCCGCCCAGACATAATACCGATCCGATTCGATTCGAATCCACGAACCTCGCGGACCGGATTCTGAGTCATAGAACCTGTATATATGGGTCTGCTTGACCTTCTGTCCGTCGCCGTTGTACAGATTGAGAACAGTGTCAGGTTTGTCACCGAACTGATAGAAATCAGCCTCCCATTCGGCTGATGTCATCAGTCCGCGATGATCATAAGCGTAGTTGATTCTGTCATCCCAAGCTTCACCGTCCGTCCACGTTTCGATGGAGGTCAACTGCCCTCTGTCATTTCGATTAATGACCCAGGTTGAATCGTCTGAGAAGTCAATGACGCTGTCGCAATTGCTGCCATCGAAACGAGTGTACACCAATGAATCGTCGTCGGAAACCCATCGAGAGTTTAGATTACCGTTAAGGTCGTAATCATAGGCCATGGTGGTCGTATCGGCCGACTCGTTGGGGTCTTCCATAAAGGCCGACACCAAGCGTCCGAGAGAGTCATAGGCGTAAGTTCTGATTTCTCCCAGCGCCGTTCTGGTACCGGTCGAATCCAGGTCGTACTCTTTGTCTATGAAGTGATTGTCATAACTGTATTCGCGACAGAACAGCTTCATATAGGAAGACCGATTGATGGTCTTTATCAGGCGACTGAGGCTGTCATGCGAATTCGTGGACACAACGCCGTTTACAAACTTGGCCTCACGAATTGCACCCCAGGGTTCGTACTCGACCGAGTCCTCACCAATAATGCCGGAGATACTGCTGAGCCAACCAGTCTGGAAGTACTCGTACTCGTTGGTGGAGTTGTCGGGATAGGTGATCTTCATGGGAGCATCGTTGGCATAGTACTCAAACTTGAGCTTCTGGCGATCAGGAAGACCGGTGATCCAGGTGGTCTTCTGACCGACACGCCCCCTGGCGTCATAGTAGTAGAAAGTGGAGTCGACCACACTTCCGTCCTGATATGATATCTGTTCCGTCAGTCGGTTCAAACAGTAGCCAAGTCCACCGGTCGTGTCGGTGGCGATTGAGGATGTAGAATATGAGTCGTAGCGATTGGTCACGGACACTGTAGTACCGGATGAAGGGTAAGTGCGGGTACCAAGTGAAGCGGTGTCGGCGTTTGGAACAGAGCCTGCCTCCAACAGTCGGTGTGCGATAGTGTCGTATATGAAGTAAGTCCAGATGGTATCGCTGTTGTACCGGATCAGTCGCAAATCACCCCACTCATCGTACCAATTCTCAACTGTACCGACATCGATGTCGATCAGCTTCTTTACTCTGCCCCAGTCATCGTAGGTCTGTTGGCGGGTCCGTCCTTCCAGGTCAGTGACTGCTCTCAGGTGGCCCATTTTGTCATAGGCATAGGTAACAACGCCCATGAGACTGGTTGTATCTCCGACTTCAAAAACAGAATCGAAGAGTTGGTTGCCGGCCAAGTCGATCCCGCTGACCGTTCGCTGACCACGGTAATCATCGTACAAGGTCGTAAACTCATCAATGAACCTGATGGTATCCTTCGACCCGTCCGGCAAGACTGTCTTGACCTTTCGCGTGCTCTGGTCATGATAGTACTCAGTCCAATAGGTGCTACCGGAGTCTGCGTATTTGGGCCTGCTTTGTTTGGCAATTAAACCGGCCATATCGTAGGTCAATGAGTCAACAATCGATGTGATCGTATCTACTTCGAGAATCGTCTTGACCCTTCGGTAGTGGTCGTCGTGTACGGATTTGGTAACGATGCGAGTACTGTCATCTATTTTCGTTGAATTGCCGGTTACGTTCCCACTCTCGTAGATGTTGATAATCGTGGTATCGCCGGAATCCTCCAGAGGCATCTTGATTCCCAGGTCACGCCCCAGACTGTCGTAATAGTATTCCGTCACCGCACCGTTCAGGTCGGTTTCCTTCTTGAGTTGACCGTTGGGGTAGTAGTCGTAGGTGACAATGTCTCCAAGGGCCGAATCTGTTTCCTTCCAGGTAAAAGAATTGTATAGTGTATCCCATTCCCAATAGGTTTTGTCGCCATTTGGGTCAGTCTTTGATTTCACCATACCGCCGCTGGAGTAGTATTCGTAGAATGTCCTCAGAGTATCGGTGTCATCGGAGTAATCGGAGTCGAGCGTGACCAACACCGAGTCAATGACGTAGTTCTTGCTCGAGTTGTAATAGAAGTTGGTAAACATGCCGAAAGCCAAAGAATCGTTTTGGAAAAAACTCCACACCTTATCGATCAGTGTGAAGTTTCTCGACGACACATATGTGTAATCAAGAACGCTGTCCATCCTGAACCACAACGTGTCGTTGGGGTAGGGTGATGGAATCCAACTGACATCGGTATAATACCCGTTCTTGTTTGTACAGGTAGTATCAGTGGTTAACCACTGGTCAAGCCTTTCACTTTCGATCTTCCGAGTCATTACCCCGGCGGCATCCATGTCCTTTTCCAGAATTGTCGAACGCCACTCTTTGGACGAGGTCGCCGTGAACGACAAGGAGTCGAAGTGCAGGTCCGGATGATAATAAGGTACGCCTACGTGAGTTACGAAGGTAGCCGGGGTGTACAAATCGATGGTGCTTCCCTCGGAGTCGATTTTCTTCCCAATCTTGACAATGTCGCCGCCGTTCGACGTACCATAACTGTAACCGGTGCATACGGTATCCCCGTCGAATATGGAGTGCTTCTGATACAGCATGTTTGGATAGTAGCCGGCACAGAAGACAAAAGGGTATAACCACTCAGATGGCACATATCCGCACTCCTTGTCCAGGAAGTACCAAAACTCCTGCTCTCCACCAGATGGGTGCAAGACAGTCGTCACCCGGCTGACCATCCCTGCATACTCCATCTGGGGCTCAATGACTTCCAATCCGGGATAGCTTAATTCGTATTTGATCAGCAGCGTGTCGCCATCGGCAATCCTTCGATTGACACCGATATAGTTCTTGAATTCATCGATAGGGTCATCGAAAGTTTTGTAGTCACAAATACTGTAGGTCGGAATCATAAACGCCCTATACCTGTACTCGGCATAAGCACCGGCCGGATCGGTAATCGAACCCAAGTAGTATAAGTCGTCGGAATCATATTTCTGGGTGTCATTATAACTGAGCGTGTCGGCCCAGGTAGCTGCTGTGTCCCAATAGTCGGCCACGTCGTTGTAGTAGATGTCGGTGGTGTAAGTGTAAAGGGTGCTGTCACCGTTAGGATGCTTCACTTTGTTCAACAAGCCTTCCTTGGTCCAGTCATATTCATAGGTAACTCTGAGAGTATCCCCCTCATGATTCAACCAAAGCAGGTTGCTGAGACGAACATCGTTCGTAGGCGATGAAGTGAGGGAATAGACCGAATCCTCATCGCAGTACTGAAAATGTACTTTGCGACCGATCGGACTGGTAACGTACTTTATGTACTTATTACCCCAATAGGTCACTTCTATATAATCACCATGACGATTGTACATCTTGGTCATCAGTTTACAGTCGCCGTATCGCTTTCCGAACTCCAGCTTGGTGCCGTCGGCACACAGCATCACTTCGGTGAAGGGATTACCGCCCTTGTAATCGGTGAGAATTGCCAGACCACGAGTCTTTCGCGGATAGGTGCCGTTGGTCGACGCATCCAGGTTAACAAGTAAGTCTTCAGAACTTCCGTCCTGGTACGTTATGGTAGTCGCACTGTCATCGTAATTCAGATAGGGATACTCGATATGCCAACCGATTCCCATGTATTTGTTTGACGAAGAGTCGAACGGCCGTTGATACACGCAGTGAGTATCAGGGTTGTCTATAAGATCAACGTCCGGTAAGTAGTTTGCACTGGTGTAGGAACGAATGATCTGTACGTCCAAGCCGCGCCTGCCGGGAATGGTGACGTCGGTTTCGCTCAGTGTTAAGGCCCCGCTGGAATAGTCGATGCGGTCCCCAATGGAACCTACAAACCCTTCGGCCATGGCGTTGCCATGAACCGCAAGAATCGCGACAATGATCAGGATGCCTGTGATAATGTGTTTCACTCTCATGTTGTCCTCCACAGATGTTTGACATTACTAATACCGGAGCGTCGATGAACCGATATGGTCTTTCCATAGAATCACTGTCGTGGTTCTTTACCACCTGGGCAAAGATTGTCCACGCACTCCGGCAACACACAGACCGCTGCAAGCTAGGTTTTGGTAAGAATCAAATTGGACCTCCTCCCGAGGGTACGTTTCGATCAACACTGTATCATAAAAGCTCGGTGAAGGTTTGTCAAGTACGAAAATCGCTACTTAGGTCAAGTTAGCGATGTTTACACACCTGGATACCGTGACAGGCACGGCAAGACAGAAGCCGATCGGGTGTCAGGCCGCTTGCGGATTGTTGAGAAAGCTCCCTCGGTCGTTCTTGCCGGCCACCGAAGACACTGGTGCCGTTGGATGCACGGCAATCTCCCCATGCATGTCATGCCATGGATGGAGATAGCCACAAAACGGTGGGCCTGCCTCGCCACAACGTTGACCTTGGTTTGCCACCGAACTCCCTTGCTGTAAATCTCGCCGTGAGTATACTTGCTCAGAAATAAAGCGGAGAGGCAGGGATTCGAACCCTGGGTACCCGGAGGTACACTGGTTTTCGAGACCAGCGCTTTCGACCACTCAGCCACCTCTCCGACAGGTCTTGCCACCCGACCATCGAGACAGAGTGTACATGAGGGTGGATGGGATCGAACCATCGACAGCCTGCTTAAAAGGCAGGAGCTCTACCCCTGAGCTACACCCCCATGTACACCCGGCCAATAGCCGAAAGTGTACCGAAAATAGCCAAAGAGACGGCGATGTCAAACCTTTTCTGAAAGCGCTGGGCGGAACAGCTCTTGTAGTTGGCAAAAAGAGTTGTGGTGGCTCGGAGCCCCGAATTCAATTGGGCGGTTGGGCCAGATACCTATGTGGAGCTGAATTGATTACGGAAACCCGAGTTAATCGGCTCAAATAGGACGATTTCTGTGAGGATTCGTAAAAAGTCGTTGTTTTTTCCCAAATATCGGTTATTATTTAGTATAAACGTGAACCATTTAGGTCGATGTTATGTTATAATAACTGACTGGTCTATGACTGGTCAACAAATTGACGACTAGAAAGTTTCTAACATACCTCTCTGTCTTTGTCTTCGTAAGAATGAAGGCGCCCCTCCCAGGGCGCCTTTATTCTATTAATCATCAAATCGTTGAGTTTGCCCCATCCGGTTGAACGGTCCGGCCGGTTTAGCCGAATACTGACTCGAACAAAAGTAACTTGTTACTATTTGGTAACTTTAACCAGTTCCACGTCGAAAATGAGAGTTGCACCAGGCGGGATGACATTTCCTGCTCCGCGTGCGCCATAGCCCAAATCCGGCGGGATGATCAACTCGCGTCTGCCACCTACTTTCATCCCGGCGATCCCTTCATCCCAGCCTTTGATGACCCGTCCGGTACCCAGCGCGAATGACAGTGGTGTTCCGCGGTCTCTGGAACTGTCGAACTTGTCGCCTTTCTCACCTTTTTCGGTCCTGAGCCAACCGGTGTAATGGACATCAATTTTGGCCCCC
This sequence comes from Candidatus Zixiibacteriota bacterium, assembly GCA_029860345.1. Classification (NCBI taxonomy): domain Bacteria; kingdom Pseudomonadati; phylum Candidatus Zixiibacteriota; species Candidatus Zixiibacteriota bacterium. Next base: position 7,712 of record JAOUBJ010000007.1, read on the forward strand.
ACCACCGCCAGGTCTCCTTCGCCAACGACATGATCGATATATTTGAGTCCGGATTCAGTTGTGATGATCTCCACTTTCTTCTCCTTGTCGTCGGACTTTTTTTCGGTGTCGGCCACCTCGGTCTTTTTGTCAGCGGTTTTGACCTCGGTTGAGTCTGAGCAGACAGCGCTGCCGACTAAGAAGAGGAGGAGGCCAAGCGCGAGGGTAAAGTACTTCATGGTTTCCCTTTCCGGTGCATACACCGTTTTCGTTTTCTTTTATACCAAAATAGTCTCTTGTCGTTTGGCGCCGGTTGAGACAACACAGATGTCGACTTTGAGATCGGCGGCAATATGGTTTAGGTACGACTTGGCATTCGGCGGCAAGTCGTCAAATGAAGTAACGCCGGTAGTGTCTTCGGTCCATCCGGGCAGTTTGGTGTAGACCGGTTTGACTTCGTTGAGTCGGGCGAGATCCAGCGGGACCTCGGTGATAGTCTCTGAGTCCAGTTCATAGGCGTGACAGACTTTCAACTCTTTCAGTCCATCCAGGACATCGAGTTTGGTCACGGCAATTGAATTGACACCATTGATCCGCACGACATGACGCAATCCCACCAGATCGAGCCATCCGCAACGTCTTGGCCGCCCGGTAGTGGTGCCGAATTCCGCCCCTTGACTGCGCAGCCGTTCACCCATGTCATCGACCAGTTCGGTGGGAAAGGGTCCCGACCCCACCCGCGTGGTGTATGCTTTGACGACGCCGATTACTTCGTCGATGGCCCTGGGACCGATGCCCAGACCGGTCAGGGCGCCGCCGATTGTCGTGTTGGAGGAAGTAGCGAAGGGATAGGTGCCGAGGTCGACATCCAAAAGACTCCCCTGCGCCCCTTCGTAAAGAACCTTCTTGCCGGCCTTGATAGCATCGTCGATCACCCGAGAGACATCAACCACCAGCGGTTCGAACAGGCTCGAAAGTTTGAGCAGTTCGTTGTAGGTGCGATCGAGATCGGCCCGTTCGTCGGTGGAGCCGGTCAAAAACTGCTGCTTTATGACCCGTTGGTATTCCAGCCGTTTTTTGAGACGCTCAGGCGCGAAAAGGTCGACCAGGCGGATGCCGTGGCGCGCCACCTTGTCGACATAAGCGGGGCCGATACCTCGTTTGGTGGTTCCCAGGTGGCCGGTTCCCCGGTTGTTTTCCTGTATAGCGTCGATCAATTTGTGGTAAGGCAGCACCAAGTTGGCCGCCGGTGAGATCCACAGACGGTCATGGTAGCTGATCCCCTTCTCGACCAAAACGTCCAATTCCTCTTTCAGACCGAAAGGATCAAGCACCACGCCGTTGCCGATAACGCACTGCTTTCCCGGGTGCAGGATACCCGAGGGGAGCAGGTGGAATTTGAATTTGCGATCTTCGACGACGATGGTGTGTCCGGCGTTGGCGCCGCCCTGAAATCGTGCGATAATGTCGGCTTGAGCCGCCAGCAAGTCGACAATTTTCCCTTTTCCTTCATCGCCCCATTGGCAGCCGAGCACAATTCGATTTTTGGCCATATCTATGAACTCATTTCTATGCTTTGCTGTCCACCAAATCACCTATGGCAGCCAGCAATTCGTTTTTTCCAACACGGGCCAGCGACGAAAACCCAATAGTGGGCAGGCCGAGTTGGGCCTGTACCTGTTCGAGTTTGCGTCGGGTTTTGTCGCGATTGAGTTTGTCGGTCTTGGTAACGACCACGATTGACGGCAACTGATTGTCGGCCAGCCAATCGAGCATCTGAAAGTCATCCTCGCTGGGGTCGCGTCGGCAATCCAACAAAAACACCAGTCCGCTCAACTGCTTGCTGGTTTTGAGATAGCCTTCAATCAGCCTGGCCCAGCTTGCGCGCTCTGTCTTGGATACCTTAGCGTAGCCGTAGCCGGGCAGGTCGACAAAATTGAATCGATCGTTTATCAAAAAGAAATTCAACGAGCGGGTCTTGCCGGGCGTGTTCGACACTTTGGCCATCTTGCGCTGTCCTACCAGATGGTTCAAAAGAGTAGACTTGCCGACATTGGATCGACCGGCAAAGGCAATCTGAGGTCGTCGGTCGCGGGGGATTTTGTCCAGAGCGAAGAATGACCCAACAAACTCACATTGTTTGATCTTCAGCACGTTGTAGCTTCGTTTCTCCCATGTAGTCGACGGCGATGGCATCACCGTCTCACCATACATCACCGGGCGCCCAGTCGTCCGGGCCTGCTTGCTTTGCGACGGGTCGGGTCGGTCAGTGGCTCGGTCAATACTAATTTCAGACAGGCTGCCACCGATCGGACATAGTGCAGTTTGAGCCCATCCAGCAGATCGGACGGCAGTTCAGACACATCTTTGCGATTCTTATCCGGCAGGATTATCTGGTCAATCCCCAGTCGTTTGGCGGCCAGAAGTTTCTCATTGAGGCCGCCAACGGCCAGCACGTCGCCGGTGAGAGTAATCTCTCCGGTCATGGCAATGTCGGTCCGGACCGGTATGCCGGTAAGGCTGGACAACATGGCCGCCAACAATGTCACGCCGGCCGAGGGTCCATCCTTGGGTACGGCGCCTTCGGGAATGTGCACATGTAACTCCAGGTCGTCGAAGAAATTATCACTCAAGCCATACCCGACGGCATGTTTTCTAATGAACGACAACCCGGCCGTGGCCGATTCCTGCATGACATCACCCAAAGAACCGGTCAAGGTCAGTTTGGCCTTGCCCTTCATCGGCACAACTTCGACCGGCAGCACTTCACCCCCCAGTTCGGTCCAGGCCAGCCCGACAGCATAGCCCACGGTCGCTTTGGATTTTATATTGGTCCCGACATACTTGGGCGATCCAAGCAGACGGGTCACTTTGTTCTTCGAAAAGTTGAGCTTACGAATCCGTTTGCCGTCGGCCAGCGTGACCGCCGTCTTGCGCAGGAGGGAGGCCATCTGACGTTCCAGCTCACGCACTCCTGCCTCGCGTGAGTAATGCCTGATGATCTCCAAAACGGCCTCGTCATCAAAGGTGACATCGATTTTGTTCAGGCCGGTCTGTTGTCTGAGTTTGGGAATCAGAAAACCGGTAGCAATTGCCGCCTTTTCAAAATCAAGATAGCCCGGCAAATTAATGATCTCCATGCGGTCACGCAGCGCCGCCGGAATCGAGGCGGTCGTGTTGGCCGTGGTGATGAAAAGGATATCCGAAAGATCATACTCAACCTCAAGGTAGTTGTCGGTAAAGGTGCAGTTCTGCTCCGGGTCGAGCACCTCCAACAAAGCCGAGGCCGGGTCGCCCCGAAAATCTGAGCCGAGCTTGTCGATTTCATCGAGAAGGAAAACCGGGTTGGACGCTTTGGCTTTCTTGATCGATTGAATTATCCGCCCCGGCATAGCGCCGATATAGGTTCGCCGATGCCCGCGGATTTCCGCTTCATCATGTACACCACCGAGCGACATGCGCACGAATTCACGGTCAAGGGCGCGAGCGATGGACCTGCCCACCGAAGTTTTACCCACGCCGGGAGGACCGACCAAACAGATAATGGGCCCGCGTACTTTGCCGGCCAAACGCATCACAGCCAGATGCTCAAGGATACGCTGCTTGGGTTTCTCCAAACCAAAATGGTCACCGTCGAGTATGGACCTCACCTCTTTGAAGTCCAGCCGATCATCGGTAAACTTCTCCCAGGGTAGACCCAACAACCAATCCAGATAGGATCGTACCACACCGGATTCGGCTGAGAAGGGGTGCATTTTGGAGAGCTTCTTGATTTCCTCTTCGGCTTTGGCTCGGACCCGCTTGGGGTACTGACCGGTTTCGAGACGAGTATACAAATCGTCAACGTCGGTGGCCGGATCATCGAACTGACCAAGTTCTTCTTTGATGGCTTTCAGTTGCTGTTGCAGATAAAACTCACGTTGGCTGCGCGACATCGATTCGCGCACGCTGCCGTCGATCTCCTGCTCCAGGTTGAGTATTTCGATTTCCTCTTTGAGCACCGCGGCCAAAAGAACAAATCGTTCGCGCGCCGTCAGCGCTTCCAACAGTTTTTGCTTGGTCTCGATCTTGTGCAGCAGATGGGCGGCCACCGTATCGGCCTGCTCGCGATAGTCCTCGATTGAGGCCAGCGAAACCAGTACTTCGTCCGGAATGCGTCGGTTCAGCCTGACGTATTCGGCAAACTTCTCCCCCACCGACCGGGACAGAGCTTCCGTTTCACGATCAAAGGTGGTGTCGGTAGCTTCGACAATATCGATGTTGGCTGCGATGAACCGTCCGCCGGCCGAAATGTCGACCGCCAAAGCGCGCACTATTCCTTCCACCAGCACTTTGAGCATCCCGTTGGGCATTTTCATTACCTGGAGGATGCGGGCCACCACCCCCATGCGATAGAGGTCGTCCGCTTCAGGGGCGTCAACCTCGGCTGAGTGCTGGGCCAACAAAAGCACCAACTTGTCCTTGACCATCGATTCTTGCAGGGCGTTGACGGTGAATTCGCGACCGATCAGGAGCGGATACATCATGTGTGGGAAAATGATTATATCACGCACCGGGATTACCGGCAGCCGGTTGGCAATGTTCAGTGTCTCGTCGTTATGTACATACTTCATGGGCATATCTTTCTTTTACTCTGGCTCGGGCCAAACGTCATAAGATATGCAAAAGTTACCGCCAGTCCAATCTCTTTTTGGGGGTGATAAATCACCTTTTCGCTCTTCGCGCGCTGTGATTTAGCTGACTGGGTGGCCGCCTCAAACCTTGTTTGGGGCGGGTGTCCGCACCACCCCTCGACTCCGCTCGGGGTGACATTGGTAAGCGCTCGGCGTGACGCTGATTAATGTGGTTTCGCAGGGTCCTGATCTCGACGAAGTCGAGATTGTGACCCTGCGACTTTCACTAAGGTGTTGGGTAAGAGCAGTTGGCCGCCTCTGTCATTCTGGCCAAGGCGGGAATCCAGTCTTCCGTAGGTCAGGAGCCCTGTGCTCCTGACACAACCTCATGCTGAGCGAAGTCGAAGCATGATTCCGGGCCTTTCGTGATAGCCAGTACTTGTGGATCAATACCCGGGATCCGCATGGCGAGAAACACGGCTTGACCGTGCACCCCTCGACTCCGCTCGGGGTGACATTGGTAAGCGCTCGGGGTGACATTTGTAGGGCATAGCGCAAAAAAGCGGCTTATCACCGCCAAGTGCAAAGAACCCATTTATGGGTGGTTTTTGGCGATGACGCTCCACAAAAGCACCATCAGAATGGCCAATAGCGACAAAAGCAGGTAGAATCGATGCGACTGGGTCCTGGCGTGACTGCCTCGGTGCTCCTTCGAATCGCGCTGAAACCCGGATATAGCCTCAAGTGTGACAAGCAGTTCAGAACTTTCGGCACACCTTTCGTCATCTTTCGCCGACATCATGCGCCTTAGCAGCAGGATGATTTCTCCCGGGACCCGGCGCCCGCTGATGGCGGCATAGTCCGGGCGGCGAGTGAGTATTTGGCGCGACAGGTCGGTAACACTCTGGCCGGGAAAGGGTGGCCGACCACTCAGCATAAGGTAGTAAACGGCGCCTAACGAAAACAGGTCGGAAGACGGCAGAGGTTGTTCGTGTCGAACCTCCTCAGGCGAAGCAAAGGCCACCGTGCCGGGTCGGAAGCCGCCCAGTTCGGACTGGCTGTCGGTAAGGCGGCGGGGCAAACAAAAATCCGTGAGTTTGATCTGACCGTCGGGAGTAACCAAAATATTCGAGGGATGCAGATTGCCGTGGACAAGTTCCGCATGGTGTAGGTGCTCCAGGCCCTGAGCCATTTGCACCGCTTTGTCCAGGAAACTCGCAACGGCCACCGGTGTCCCCGCAAACATCTGCTCAAGCGACTCCCCCTGGACAAACTCAGACACCAGCACGATCCGGTTGTCATGTTCGATGATATCGTGCAGAACGGCCAGGTTGGGATGATCCAGACCGCGGGCTGTGTTCAGCAGTTTTCGGCACCGATGCCTGAAACCGTTGTCGGCGGTGACCTCAGGGTGCAGCAACTTCACCACCACTTCCGACCCGCTGGTTGGGTCGGCGCCTTTGTAGACTTCACCGTTTTGGCCGCAGCCGATCAAGTCGTGGATTTCGTACTGGAAAATCCGTTTGGGCAGACTTGTTTCCATATATTCATATTAACGGTCACTTCGGCGACAACTTAAGGGGGTCGTGAAATGGTAGCAGGGCAAAGCAAACGACGGCTAACACTCTTGCGGCAGGTTTTCTTGTCCTGTCATTCTGGCGAAGGCCAAAACCCGGTCTTCGTACTAACCTCTGCGGTTTGTACCTGCGCCTAGCGTGCAAAACACGGCTTGCCCGCTGTCCTAGAGCAATCGTTTGACATTCGGACCGCCCCTTGTTATTGTGCGCCTGAGCGGAAGAAAACTGGAAGGACCATGGACGATACCGAACGTGAAATACGAAAACCGGCCGTAGCCGGGATGTTTTATCCCAAGGCGCCGGGTGAACTGGCCAAGATGATCGCTGGGTTTTTTGCCGAGGTGGACAAACCGGCCGTCGGCGGACATCCCATCGGTCTGATAGCCCCTCATGCCGGCTACCCGTACTCGGGACGGCTGGCGGCACGAGCCTACAAATTGCTGGACGGTCATCAGTTTGACAGCGTGGTGATAATCTCGCCGTCGCACACCGTCTTTTTTCAGGGAGCGGCCGTCTACGACGGTCATGCCTATGAGACGCCCTTGGGTTTGGTCGAGATCGACCAGGACCTTTCGTCGGACCTCTCGACCATCCATCCCTCGGTATATGCCTCACGCAAAGGTCACGCTACCGGCAGCGCTCGTGGTGAGCATGCTCTGGAAGTCCAACTGCCGTTTTTGCAGGTGGTGCTGGGCAGGTTCAAGCTGGTGGCCATCGTGATGGGGGACCAGGAAGAAGACACCACCCGCGCCCTGGGCGAGGTGTTGGCCTCGGGACTTCGCGGCACCAACAGCCTGTTGATCGCCTCGACCGATCTGTCGCATTTCCATGGTGAGAAAGAAGCGCGAAAACTCGATGCCACCGTGCAGGCGGCGGTAGATAAGTTCGATCCGGGCTTGTTGATGAGAACATTGGAAAACGGCAAAGGTGAGGCCTGCGGCGGTGGACCTATGGCTGCTGTGATGGCGGCTGCCAAACGTCTCGGTGGCACAGAAGTTGGCTTCACCGACTATACTACGTCCGGCGCTACGACCGGAGACTTCGACAATGTGGTCGGATACCTGGCAGCGGCCATCACCGGTGCCAAACCGGAAGTGGTCGATAGGTCCATGATGGGTGTTCAGGCGGCCAAGCCTGAGATGCAGGAGGTATCGAACCTGGATCGTCCGCGGCTTCATCAAATTGCGCGCGATGCTATCATGGCCCGCTTGCAAGGCAAGTCTTACACGCCGCCGGTGATCGAAAGCCTCGACAAAAAGCGCGGGCTGTTTGTGACGTTAACCATCGATGGCCGACTGCGCGGCTGTATCGGTCAGATTCGTGCGCAGGAACCCTTGTATGAAGCGGTGGCCGAGATGGCTCAGGCGGCGGCTTTTGAGGACCCACGCTTTCCTGAATTGTCCAAAGACGAGGCGTCACAGATTGAGACTGAGATTTCGGTCTTGTCGCCATTGGTACGGGTGCATGATTTCGATGAAATCGAAGTTGGCCGCCACGGCTTGATGATAAAACTCGAGATGCATTCCGGATTGTTGTTGCCGCAGGTAGCTACCGAGCATGGTTGGGACCGTATCCAGTTCCTTGAGGAAACCTGTATGAAGGCGGGTCTTTCACGCAATTCTTACAAAGACCGCCTGGCCGAAATCTACAAATTCGCCGGGGAAGTTTTTTAGGCCAGTCAAGCTGGCTTTCTTGCGCTACGCGCGCTTACAAGTAGCAGGTGGTGGACGGCCTACGAAGTAACGGTACCACCCCCTACTCAGCTTGTAGGGCAGAACCGCTCCTGGTTCTGCCACACGCCGATGGCGAACGCCCTACGCTCATGCTTCGACTGCGCTCAGCATGACATTGCCGACCTTGATACCCGGATGAACGGGAGTGTTGAAAAGAGTCCGAATCCTCGTCATTGCGAGCGACTCCGCCACAGGCGGAGAGCGCGGCAATCTCAATTCGGTGTACACGTGTCATGCCGAGCGGAGTCGAGGCATGAGATTGCCGCGGCATGTCCCGCGAGACGCGGGATGCCTCGCAATGACTGCAGACGGGGGTTTGTCAACAAGTCCGAACGTCCGGGCCACACCGGTACCATTCAAAACCTGTAATGCCTACCCCAAAAAAACCACTTGATAATGTGGAGCGGTTACACGTTCTTCCACCGCTGACATAGACACTTGATCGACATTGGTGTTCGCCATTTCATCACAGAGGTAAGAGAATCATAATGGATTATAGCCACACACGCATGCGCATACTGTCGGCAGGACGACGGCTCAGCTTGGTCGCGCTCGTAGGGATAGCTATCTCTTCTGCCGGTCCAGTTTCTGCGGCCTTCGACGAGGGAGATACCCAACCAACGATCACTATCGGCAGCGTTCCGGGTAATGGTGACAACGACGATGTACGAGCCAGGGAACTACGTGCCGGCATCGGTCATTACTTCCGAGATCGTCTCAGTCTGTGTGGCGAACTGTCTCTCTATCGACCGACCGGCTATCGTGACGGTGTCAGCGCCAAAACGATCGGGCTCGGGCTGTCCTTCGCCGTGCGATGGCACTTTGTGCGGCGTCCGAGCTTCAGCTTCTTTACCGATTGGGGTGTCGGGTTCATGGTTGGTTCGAAATCGTTTCCGCCGGGCGGCACCAAATACAACGCCACGCCCAATTTCGGACTGGGCATCAGTACAGAATTCGTTTTGGGATGGCGAATTCTGATGGGTCTTCGCCAATTGCACATGTCAAACGGAAAAGGGTTGGTTGCCAACAACCCCAGTTTCGATGGGCTCGGTGGATTTATTGGATTGGCTTTCAGACCGGGGTACAAAGAGCCGGTCCCGAAGGTTGGTGCCGACCTCCCGTTTGCAAGCGATGGACTACTCTTCTTGGTGGATGCCACCTACAAGAACATCGATGACGAAAACTCCCCCGGCGGCAGAGTGTCCATGGACTTCCCGCTTCTGAACTCAGCCAACCTGAAAGGGCAGTTGGCATTCTACTCAGCAGAACTGGCCGATGAGATGATATGGGAGGGTGCGGTTCACGTTTACCGCGAAACTCCCGGCGGGCGACTGGCGCTCGGGTACTCCCGCATGGAGTTCAACGTGTTCACGAGCGATTTTTTCAACTTCCAGATCGAACATGGCTTGAACGACATAAGCACATTGGACTTCATCGCCAGCTTTGAGCGAAAGAACCTGGCCGATGACCGCGTCTATGGCGGCCTGTTCATCACCGTCTATCCGATGGATGCTCTTGCTCTTCGTAGCGGTATTGCCTTTGAGCGACAGGAGCATGAGTTTTTTAGTTCGATTGACAACCTCAACGACGCCGGATTCAATTTCGGCATCCAATGGTCGCCAAATGTCCTGGCCGATGTCGGCGTGTCGCTCTTTCTCAACTCAGGAATCGGATACGATGTTACAACGGCTGGTCTGAGATTCCAGCCGGGCGGAAAGAGAAGTCTGCGCGAACGACACCGTCAAACCAGCTTCATACCGATTCGATAGGTGGTTGCCCGCGCGCAGAAAAACTGACATGCCTGTGCTTTGACTGCGCTCAACATGAAACGTGTCGAAACCGCAGCGGCTTGTCCACCTACTCCAACAACCGAATCTCGTACACCAGCGAGTCATCGTCGCGGTCCATGTAGATAGTATCCCCATGGTTTTGAAAGTCGGTAGTGAAGACATCGCGGGGTATACGTATCGAGTCGCAGCCGCCGACCTCAACCGACTCAGGGAAGAAAGTCGCGAAATTGGTGCCGAACTCCTCGACCATGCCGGAGCTGTTGCAGATATCAACGACGACACCCGGTCGAAAGGGAGTGTGGGCAAATCGATAACGCACTTCAGATTCGATTGTCAGCGTCACCGAATCGATCTTCTCACCGACCACAGCCGGGTTGTAGACACGATAGGTGCCGCGGAAAGACTCCGACTTCTCGGACGAATCGTCCTTCTCCACGCAGCCGACGAGCACAGTCAGAAAAATCAGGATGAGTATCGATAAGGTTCGCATCTGTTCACCTCTGTATTCTGTGGGCGGCAAGTAGTGGCCACTTGTGGCCGCCCTCGTCTGCCCCTGTATCCCCGTGGAGCACGAGGACGTACACCACGCACCAACGCGCGAAGCGCGAAAAACAGGCTTGCCTGTGTCGGGCGGGGTCACCCAACAGCACCGGCAAACGTACCACGGGAGGCCGCCTTAAGCCTTGTTTAGGGCGGGGTCACCCTACTCTACCTGCAACAACGATATGTACCATGCTTCGACTGCGCTCAGCATGACAATATAGCGCTCAGCATGACATAAAAGTGACCGCGCGCGTAGCACGAAAAAGTGGTTCACCACTGCGAAGCACATGAAACCCATTTATTGGCTTGCCTGCCTAATTCGGCTTGATACTGGTCTCGGATACGTCGTCTTCAGAAACAGGATTGCCGGCCGGTTTCTCTTGCACATCGTAGTGATGCTCGACGGCCGCTTTCACGAAGTCCCGGAACAACGGATGCGGTCGCGTGGGTCGAGACTTTAATTCCGGATGGAACTGCACGCCGACAAACCATCGATGCTCAGGTATCTCGGCAATCTCGACCAGTCGCTCGTCCGGCGACAGACCACTCAGCAGCAAACCCGAATTCAGAAGCATCTCCCGATATGCGTTGTTGACTTCATAACGATGCCGGTGGCGTTCGGATACCTCGGAGGAGCCATAGGCTGAGGCAGCGCGGGAACCTTCCGTCAACACGCACGGGTAGGCGCCCAGGCGCATGGTGCCGCCAAGCTCGGTCACGCCCTCCTGGTCGGCCATGAGGTGGATGACCGGATGTTTCAGGTCCCGATAGAACTCATAGCTGTGGGCATCGTCGAGGCCGCAGACGTTGCGGGCATATTCTATGACTGCACATTGCATACCGAGACAGATGCCGAGAAAAGGAATGTTCCTCTCGCGGACGTAGCGGATGGCTTCGATTTTTCCCTCCACGCCGCGCTCGCCAAAGCCGCCCGGTATCAACAAACCATCGATACCGTGCAACAGTTTCTTAGCTCCGTTTTGTTTGATATCTTCCGAGGCCGCCCAAATCAAATCGACTTCGGCATCGCTGTGCACACCGGCATGAACGAATGATTCGATAATCGATTTGTAGGCATCCTTAAGGTTAACGTACTTGCCGCAGATACCTATCTTCACTCGATGGCGCGGATGATGGATCTTATCCACAATGGCTTTCCAGTCATCAAGCTCAGGCTCCCTGGTTTCCCAGCCGAAATAGTCACAGATAATGTCATCGAGTTCCTGCGAGTGAAATTTCAAGGGTACATCATAGATGGTGGGTACATCCTCGGCCGAGATTACCGACTTTGGTGGTACCGAACAAAAGAGGCTGATCTTTTGCCGTAGCGATTCCGAGATCGACTTGGCTGAGCGACACAGAAGCATATTGGGCTGGATACCGATAGTCCGCAGCTCACGTACCGAATGCTGGGTGGGTTTGGTTTTGAACTCACCGGCCGTGTCGATATACGGTACCAGCGTGACATGGACAAACATAGTGTTGGCAGGTCCCTCTTCCTGTCCCATCTGGCGAATGGCCTCAAGAAACGGTAGTGACTCGATATCACCAACGGTGCCGCCGATCTCGGCAATGACAACATCGGCCTGTTGGTTATCACTACCTCGTTCCAGTTTCTTGATACGACTCTTGATCTCCTCGGTCACATGGGGGATCACCTGGACAGTGGCGCCCAGATAGTCGCCTCTGCGTTCGCGAGTGATAATGGTGTGATACACTTGACCGGTGGTGACGTTGTTTTGTTTGGCCAGCGGTTGATCGAGAAACCGTTCGTAGTGGCCCAGGTCGAGATCAGTCTCGCTACCGTCATCAAGCACGAAAACTTCACCATGCTGGAACGGATTCATGGTACCCGGGTCGACGTTAAGGTAGGGGTCAAGTTTGCAGTTGCGCACCTTGAGACCTCGCCGCTGCAAGAGGAGTCCGATCGACGATGCGGCGATTCCCTTACCCAACGCGGATACCACACCGCCCGTAACAAAAATGAACTTCGTCCGTTTGGCCATTCAATCACCTCATCAATATATGCTGTCCAACTTCTTCAAATCTTCTTTAGTGTCGACCGAGACTACCTGCGACTGCGTCCGGAACAGTTGAATCTTCTTCTCATGCATAAGAATGCGGGTCTGTTCCAACGACTCCGCTTTTTCAAGCGGCGAACTTGGCCAGGCGCCGAATTTCTTCAGAGCTTCTCGCCGGAAAAAATACACACCGATATGCGCAATGAACGGCCACTGGTCGACATGCCCACCCTTCTTGAGGTTTTGCAGGTACGGCAGCGGGTAGCGCGAGAACCAGAGGGCCCGGTCTTTCTTATCGGTTATCAGTTTAACAACGTTGGGGTCGAACAGTTCGGCATCGTCGGTGATCCGGCGGCCGAGGGTGGCATACTCGGTTTTCGGCCTCACTTTCAAACTGTTGATCACTCGGTCGAGCAAGGCAGCCTTGAGGCCGAAGTTATCCGCCTGGATATTGATAATGATATCTCCACCCACTTTGCGGGCCGCTTCGTTGGCCCGATCCGAGCCGGTGCGATGATGGCGCTTGGTCATCACAACTTCGACATCATAATCGGCCAGGGCGGCCTTGACCTCGCGACTATCGGTTGCAACCACGACCTGATGGATTCGCCGCGACCTCTTGATATCGTTCAGAAGATACCAGATCAACGGGCGTCCGCGATAGGGGTGGATTACTTTGCCGGGAAAGCGGCTGGACTCCATGCGGGCCGGCACCACGGCGAGAACCTTGATACTCATCGGTTGCTCCCTACGAGACAGCCGGAAGCTGATCCGCCTGAATCTGGACCGGAGGGGAGAAAAAGAGCGTTTACGCTGACTTTTGAGGTCAGTGATTTCTTCTCCTTGAGGGATAAGATCGACCGGATCGGTCGGGCGAGGTGTTCCACCTGTTTTTCTACAAGCGGCATGGACCAATTTATATGACAGCACCCCCGCTGTCAAGCCCATAAATGGGTATTAACCGCTCCGCGGCGATGAATCGCGTTTTTGCCCTTCGCGCTTACCTTGTCACGTCGAGCGCTCACCGTGTCATACCGAGCGGAGTCGAGGTATGAATGTTTGTAGGTCGAAACCCCTGGCCCGAAGGGCATAAATGCCATTTATGGTCGCCGAAGGCGAAAAACCGATTTATCGGCGTCATTCTGGCGCAGGCCAGAATCCAGTCTTTGTCCTGGGTGGTGTCGCGGCGACCCCGCCCGACACCCGCCCTTCAATTCCGCCTTGCCACCTGACAATATTGACAATCCACTCCTTTCATCGTATCGTGGTGCATGCTATCGATAACAGTCGGGCAGTGAAGGACATGCCTTGGAAGCACCAAAGGTCTTTATTAGTTACAGCCACAAGGACGAAGCCTGGAAGGAACGCCTGGTAACCCAGTTGAATGTGTTGGGTGAACAAGGGCTTCTGGACATCTGGGATGATACGCGTATAGACGGAGGAGACGATTGGTTTCCCAAAATCCAGGAAGCGATGGAGTCAGCCGCTGTAGCTATCTTGCTGGTCTCCGCAGACAGCCTCACGTCCAAGTTCATTCTGCGCAAGGAAGTTCCACCCCTGCTGGAGCGTCGAGCCAAAGAAGGGCTCCTACTCCTACCGCTGATCGTTCGGCCTTGTCCATGGCAAGAGGTGTCCTGGTTGGCACGGCTTCAGGCTCGACCAAGGAAAGGCAAACCCTTGATCACCATGCCGGATGCTGATGCCGAGACCGCGTTGTCGGACTTGGCAACAGAAATTCTGCATCTTGTAAAGCGGACCGGAACGGATTCCGCAACCGACATGACTGTCACTGCGGCCCAGTCTGCGGACCCTGAGTCGCCGGGAATCCAAACCGTTGTCCATAACCTTCCTTTTGCGCAGAACGCCAACTTTACCGGTCGGGAAAACATCCTCGAACGTATTGAAAGTACCTTCGGACAGGAAGGTGCGGTGGCCATTACCCAACCGCAGGCGATTCATGGTCTGGGTGGGATCGGCAAAACACAGATCGCCCTTGAATTTGCTCATCAACACCTGAGTCAGTTTAAGTATGTCTTTTGGCTGGGAGCAGAGAATGAGGCGACGATCTCCAAGTCGCTGGGTGAGGTGGCGGCCCTCCTTGATCTACCCCAGCGGCATGAAAAAGAGAAAGCGGTCCTAGTAGCCGCAGTCCGCTCATGGTTTGAGACTCATAACAACTGGCTGCTGATATTCGACAACGCCGAAGACGCCGCCTCAGTTCAATCATATCTTCCCCGCACTCAGTCAGGCTGTGTCATCATCACAACCCGGGCCTCGGCCATGGGCGGCATAGCCCAACCGGTCGAGGTGGATGAACTCGACCCGGATTCGGCTGTTAAGTTTCTGTTCAAGCGAGCCGCTATCAAGAAGCCTGATAGTAGTCAAAAGAGTGTCGCCCGAGAGATATGCCATCGTTTTGGGTACATGCCTTTGGCTATCGATCATGCCTCTGCTTACCTGGAGGAGACCAAGTGCTCTCTGGAAAACTACGCAAAGTACCTGGACAAACATGGTGTCAAAATCCTTCAAGGCAAGCAATATGCCTCGGCGGCGTATGGCAAGAAAACGGTGGAGGCAACCTGGGCCATATCAATTGAGAGATTAAAAGAAACGAACCCGTCGGCGGTGGCGTTGTTGACCGCGTCGTCCTATCTGGCTCCGGACGACATCCCGATCGGATTGTTCAAGGCTGATCCGGAATCGCTACCTGACTCACTTAAGAAACTGGTAACCGAAGATCATCTGTTCGATCAGACGCTGGGGGAGCTACAAAAGTTCTCGCTGATACGACGGAGGCAGGGGGAAGATACCTTCAGTATGCATAGGTTGGTCCAATCGGTCATTCGTGAATCACAGGATGAAGACGAAAGCAAGGCTTGGCTGAACAGTCTGCTCGGCTGCCTTAAAGCATCCACTCCCGCTGTGAACGATTTTCACAATTGGCCTGTGCTGGAAAGTCTATCGTCTCATGCAGCATCTCTTTTCACCGAGGCCGACAAGCTCAACCACCAAACGGAAATACTTGGTAGGCTGTTAAACGAGTTCGCCTATTATTTGGATGATCGGGCTGACTATGCAGCCGCGGAGCCGCTCTACCAAAGGGCGCTCAAGATCGATGAAGACCTACTGGGGCCGGATCATCCTGATGTAGCCACTTCTTTGAACAATCTGGCAGAGTTGTACAGAGTCCTGGGGCGATTTGCCGAGGCGGAGCCGCTCTACTTACGGGCGCTTATGATCAGTGAAGAAGCACTCGGGCAAGATCATCCCTATGTCGCGATCTGGTTGAACAATCTGGCGTTGCTGTACGACTCCCAAGGGCGATATGAAGAGGCAGAGCCGTTGTACTTACGGGCGCTTAAGATAACTGAGAAGGCACTGGGGCCAGATCACTCCAAAGTCGCCACCCGATTGAACAATCTGGCGGCCTTGTACGATTCCCTTGGACGATATGAAGAGGCGGAGCCGATGTACAAAAGGGCGCTTGAGATTAATGAGAAGGCACTGGGAGGCGATCACCCCAGAGTGGCGGCCGGTTTGAACAATCTGGCATTACTTTATGACAACCAGGGTCGTTATGCCGAGGCGGAGTCGATGTACAAACGGGCTCTCAAGATCGATGAGCAAGCGCTCGGGTCCGAACATCCTGATCTCGCCACCGATTTGAACAATCTGGCCGAGTTGTACCGATCCCAGGGGCGACATGCGGAGGCGGAGCCGCTATTCCTACAGGCTCTGTTGATTTTCCAATCTGTTCTAGGAGAGACACATCCCAATACCATAGCGGTGCTTAGGAACATAGCGATATTCTATCACGAATGGGGTAAGAAAGACGAGGCAGCCGAGTATGCTCAGTTGGCCGAACAGGCCAAGACGGAGGGCTCCTCGTGAACGCGTAGGGTGGGGGCTCGTCTCCCACCAACAGAAGCCACTTGTGGCCGGCGGACACAAGGCCCGCCGCTACGCGATGGATTGGCGTAGTCGAGTTGCAGTGTTGTGTCAGGTCTTGAGAAACAGTAGGTCGAAACCCCTGTGGTTTCGACATCACGCGCTTCGCGTGATTCTTGTCTTCAACTGCCCCGGTAGCCGCTTTGAATGTTGTGTCGGGTCTTGGACGCGCCGGAGGCGCGGGTGTGACCCGACACAGGCAAGCCTGGTTATCGCTCTTCGCGCGCCACCCTTGGTCAGATACTATCCAGAGAATTGTGCCGGCTCGACCGGCCGGCAGGTCACATCCCGCCAAGGCGGGACAAGACCTGCCGCAACGTCCCGGCCCACACTTTCACCACCATCTCCCCCCAGAACGCGGCCAAGCGACCCTCTATAAAGTAGGGCGGGTCCGTCTTCGAACCCGCCAAAGCTGGAAAACACGGCTTGACCGTGTCAGGACCGCAAGGGTCCTGACCTACTATCAATAAAGGAACAACCAATGGCAACCAGCGCACAACAAAACACCCCCTACCCCGAACAACTTCCGAATCACCATCGACCCTGTTGTTCAATTACAAGGATGCACAACCCGAAGCCATTTGCGCACTGTCGGGCGTGGTCTCAAATCCTCTCTTGATATGGAGTTAAACCAAAGGGCTGGTTGCCGTCCTCAGAAAAAGTAAAAATACGCAAAACAAACCCATTTGCCCTCAATCTTGTAGGGCAGGATCCCTGTGATCCTGCCAATTCCTGGGTGGCCGTCTCAAACCTTGTTTGGGGCGGGTATGTGAGAGTGAAAAGATCACCCCCAAAGCGGCTTTGAGGGTGCCACCCAGATCGAAAAAGACTCGTCAATCCCAGCGAAAGAACTCCGGGACCGTGCCGTTGTCCGTGTCGATACCAACGCCGAAATTGTCCGCGCCAAAAGTCGAGTCGGATCGCGTCGGCTGCAACCAGAGTTTGTTGTTCGTGGCGACCGGATGTTCGGTCTCAGAGTCTTCATCGAACTCGTAATACTGATCGGCGCCACCTATGTCGATAAACGCACCGAACGATTTGGCATAAGTGTAATAGGGCGTCAACTTCGACGGTTTCAGATAGTCCGGGCGGAAAGTCGCCTCGCCCAATCCGGGCGTCCCCTTGCCGAGATAGTAGGCGTCGTCGCCGCCGATATCGACCAGAAAAGCGTTGGACCGAATCTGCGCCAGGCCCATCGAGATCATTTTGGCCCGATAGACATCGTCGCCGTTCAGGTTGATCAAGAAGGCGTTGGTATAGTCCCACCCGAAACCGAGCGCAGCGCCGGCCGTCTCGAAAAGTTCGTGGCGGTCGTGACCGTTTTCATCGAGCAGGATACCGTTGCAATAGTGCGCGCCGGACCCCTGCGTGAAGTAGCACGACTCATATATATCATCACCGTGCCGATCAACAGCGATTCCGGTGGCAAACCAGTAGCCGACACCAAGGGTCCAGTTGCCGGAGTAGTAATGGTCATCGCCGTGGATATCGATAATCGCACCCAACCCACCGGCCCAGGCGTGACCGTCGGAACCATCGCCGCGCCGACCGAACCCGGCTCCCTGGGCGTTGTTGCCGTTGATCTTGTGCTCCGAGTGGTAGTCGCCACGATTAAAGTTTTCGGAGAACGGTTCGGCTGTGTATTTATCGCTACCACCAAATGACGCACAGACACCAACGCCACCGCCGACACCACCCATCCCCTGTCCATCGCCGTAAAGATAGTAGGTGTCGTCACCCAGTCCGTCCAGACAGAGACCTATCCCGAAATAACCGGCCCCCTGCGCCGAGAGATCAGCTTGGTATGAATCATTACCTTCGCGGTCGAGCAGCACGCCGACTCCGAACAACCCGGCACCTTGAGCTAAGGTGGTGCCATAGTATTGATCGTTCCCCTTGCTATCAAGCAGCAGCCCGACGCCGAGCAACCCCACCCCGGCCGATGGAGCCGTCAGGTAGGCCCGGTCGCCGTAGACGTCATCGCCACCCAGGTCGAGCACGACCGAGATCGGGTTATTCAACGAAGCTGTCGCGCCGGGCGATCCCGGATAATGAGTGTCGCGACCGAAGTCGATTATCAACAAGCTGCTGGTGGCGTCACATTCGTAGAAGCCCAGAAAAGGACCCGCGAACATGGACAGATGACCGAACGGTGTATTGATCCGAAATTCGAATTCGTCCGGGATCTGATCAACCAGACCAATCAAACCAGCCTCGGCCTGTTCGACTGCGGCGGCCACTTTCAGCGCCGCATAATGCAACGACGGCCAGTCGATACTTTTGGCCAGATCGTCCAACTCCGGATAGTAAACCATCCCGTCCGCCTGGGTGTCCGAAAGGTCGCGAATGCTGAAGGCTCGGTACATGTCCTCATGGTCGCAGTTGCGGAAAGCCAGGTTACGCCAGCGTATGGCATCGGTCAAGTTGATCAGTAGTTGAGCAACAACTAATCTGACAGTGTCCGGCAAGCCTGCGCTCTGGTCCCGTATCTCTTGTTTGTAATCCGGCCAGTCCGATTTGGCGCCGAAAGTATGAAACTCAGTCGACCGTCCGGCCAGCGCAAAAAGATTGTCGATAGCAGTGACCATCGGTTCATCGCCGGTCGGCGGACCGAGCAGATTGGCCGAGTAGGACCTGAAACCGCCCAGCTTCTTGTCGACGCCGAGATTGTAGGTCAGTTTGTAGAGGCCATCGTGTGCGCTATCGGAGTAAGCCGGATCAAGGTAGAACTCAACGGTGTTGGCCATCACTGTTGCATAGTCAATGAGCTTCAGGGGTTCGGCAAAGAGGGCATCAAACGATGTCAACCGGTGGGGGACATCGAGCGGAAAACGATTCCAATATCCGGTCGGTCGATAGCCGAGATCGGCCCGGCTGAACCCAACTTCACTCAGAACACGGTCGAGGATGTCGGGAGGTTGCTGGGGATGAACGCCGGTTGAGGTTAAAAGCAAAATGCAAATTATGAGTGTTAGATGCTTCATGGTCGGCTGCCTTATGGAAACTGGTTCTCTTTGTTAACTATAGGCAGCCCGCCGTGTGTAGACAAGCAAACAGTTTGGTTATGATCTGGTTCGCCGCTCACAAAGCGAACCAGCAAAACTAAACATTTTGCAGGATATCTACGTCTAAAGAACCAGCGACAGAGAACCTCACGCGATAGCCCCGCAACCCTCGGTCGATCCAGGCCCGGATCGACCAACGAAGAGAGACACAGGTGAAACCATGAACCAATCGATCACGGCAGTCGGCCTGTCGCTGATTCTGGCCATGTCTGCTTCGGCTCAGTTGGCCAATCCGGAAACGGTCATTTACGATTACGCCAATCAGCGCTACTTGGTATCGAACATGTCCAACGGCAACATCGTGGCAATTGACCATGACGGCTCCTATACCGTCTTCAATTCTCTTCTGAGTTCCGTTTATGGGATGACAATTGCCGACAACACGCTGTACGTATCATCAAACGACCCCGCTCTGAACGGAATAGTCGGCTTTGACCTGACCACGTCGGAGATGACCACACATTGGAACGTGACGACGATGCAGGGCGGCAACGGCATGACCGCCGATAGCTCCGGTAACATCTACATTGCCGACACCGGCGGTAGCCGGATTATCAAGGTACGCACCAGCGACGGCGAGTCATCGCAATTCGCCGTGATATCTATCCCCAACGCCGTTTACTTCGACTACCTGAACAACCGCTTGCTGGTGGCCTCCAACGTCTGGCCTTCGTCTATATACGCTGTCGACATGGCGGACTCATCGGTGTCTCAGGTTACGGCAATCAGCGGACAGTATTCCGGGATAGCTCAGGATCAGATGCAGAACACCTATCTTGCCTTTTTCGCGCAGGACAATATCATACGTCTCGACAGCACGCTGACCGGGTCGGGCGAACTGGTGGCAGGCAGCCACAACGGTCCGGAAGGTATCTTCTTTAACCGTCGCACCAGCACGTTGGTGATTCCCAGCCTTCTGGCCAACCAGGTGGACTTTGTCCCGATGGATATCGACCTCTGGTTCTCAAGCGATACGTCTGCAGGCTGGGCGCCCTACGATGTTCAATTCGACGGTGGGTCCATCTATGATGTAGAGTCGTGGGCATGGGATTTTGGTGACGGTGATTCTGCTTTTGTTGCCTCGCCGACACATACTTTTGATACGCCGGGCCTTTACGATGTAGCCCTTCAGGTTGTCTCAACGACCGGTGACACCGCGCTACGAGTCTATCCAAACCAGGTTTTCGCACTGGCCGACTCGGTTTGGATGGATGATGCCGAGTATACACCCGACAACGCTATCGAAGTGGTCATCCACGCCCGCAACAGTGTTCCCTTGTATGAGTTTCAGGTTGCGTTGACCTACGCAACGGGTGATCTCGAACTCGTATACGATTCATTCTCCACCACCGGTTGTCGCACCGACTGGTATGATGGCAAGATTCAGTCGCAGTATGTGCCGTCGAGCAAGAAGTGTACTTTCAAGCTGCGCCCGCGTGGCTCGGGGGCGCCACTGTACGACCAACCCGGCAGCGGTCCCGTTCTGAAGCTTTACTTCCACGCTGCCGGCGCCACCGAGGGTGAGCAGACAACAATCGATCTGACCGGCTATGATGCCCAGCACATGCCGAAATTCACGGCCAATGGTCTGGTATATGCGCCGGTTACAACCAACGGTACAGTGACATACCCGGCTTGCTGTCAAGGTATCCGCGGTAATGTCGACGACGACCCGTCCGATCAGATTGATATAGCCGATCTGGTCTATCTGGTGGATTTCATGTTCGCTGGCGGCGCCGAACCGGTCTGCTACCCGGAGGCTAACATCGATGGCGATGCCGTCGGCGATGCTTTCAAACAGTTAACGATTTCGGATTTGGTTTACCTGGTCGACCACATGTTTAACGGTGGACCTGCGCCGCCGCTCTGTCCGTAACAGCGACGGAGACCAGAAAAAGGGACAGCCCTGATGGGCTGTCCCTTCATTAGTGTACATCGTTGTATTTCCAAAAAGGTATCGGCTATTTCATTAATACCATCTTTTTTGTCTGCGAACCACTGTCCGTCTCCAGACGATAAAAGTAAACACCGCTGGCCAGCATGGTACCGTCGAACTGATAGGCGTGTTCGCCCACCGACAGTTCGCCTTCAAACAAGGTGGCTACTCGTTGGCCCATGATGTTGAAGATCTCCAGTCGCGCCCGTCCGGCGGTCGGCAGGTAGAAGCCGATTTCGGTGAGCGGATTGAACGGGTTTGGATGGTTCTGATACAGCGCGAAATCTCCCGGCAGCACGGTGCCCTTGGCGTTACCGTTGATCAACGGACTCACGGTGCGATGATCCAGGTCCGACAACAGAGCTTCGGATATTTCGTACACGCCGTCGAGTCTGAGAATGTCATAGCGCCCTGCCTGGAGGACTTGGGTACCGTCGAGATCACACAAGCCAACCAGCAGCCCCTCTTCGGTGGCGCCGTAAGACAGTTCCAACTGGGCGTTGGTCACGCTGATCGGTGGGCTGTCAGAGTGGCCGGATAGATTCAATTGCACTCCGCGTACTTCAACCGGATTGTTCATCGATATGATCGTGCCGCCATCGACATAACGCGAATTGATTTCTACATCGTGACCTATCTTGGCCGTCGGTTGGCTCGACTGCGAACAGGGCGCCGCCGGTTTGTCACCGCCGCCGAAGAAGTATTCGACAAAGAAAGTAAGATCACCGATGTCGATCGCGCAGTCACCGTTGACATCGGCCGCATCGACAATCTCTGGAGCAGGACCGCCCCGGAACATGAAGTCAACCATGTAGAGCAGGTCGGCGATATCGACACTGCCGTCGAGATTCAGATCGCCCGAACGATGACCCCACAGCACGAATGTACCGGTGGCTGAACATTGCACAGGCTTGCCGCCCACGCGCCAGTTCACGGTGTATTCCTGCTCGGTAGAATCCCAAACCCAGCCGTAACCGAGTATGAACGGCGCAATGGGGAAGGTGAGTTTGAAAATGTCACCCGGGAAAATATCCGGGTCGGTGATGATCTCCCACGAGGTCGGCGCGATACTGTCGTTGACCATTACCGTGGCCGGATTGACATCGATAGCAACGAAATCGCCTGAGAATTCGCCCAGGTAGATTGTGGCGCTCATCGGTATGACGGCATGCACGTAAAACATGTACTGCATGAACGGGTCTATCGTGGCCATGGCGAAACAGTCGGTCGATCCGGCCAGCGTGTATGATGCTTCGTTATTGGTTTCGTCGAATTCCTCGATCTCCTGGTCGGGATCGACCCGCACGTACAAATGGCGCGGCAGGGTATCACCGACCGTGTACGCAACATCGACCGATACGGCCTCGCCCGGTGACATGCTGGGTATGAACTGGTCGACGCCGATCTGGTTTACCGACACACTCGGGTCGCCGTCGTAGAAGCGCACGTTCACACCGGATACCGGGTCGGAGTCGACGTGGCAGTGCACGGTGGCGGCAACCGTGATAACCTGACCGGGCGAAGCGGCCGGGTTGGAGACAGACACATCGGCGTCGTCGACATGGACATCCATCTCGGATGTCCAGATCGTCACATGACAGGTGTCATCGGAACCAGCGCCGAAATTGTCCGTTACGATAAGTCCGATGTAACCGGAGTAGACAGCATCCCACGACTCGGTGCATGTGGAGTCGAAGCAATCATCAAAAACACCGTCACCGTTCAAATCCCAACTGTAGCTGTTGATCGAATCGCCCGGGTCGGGATCATAAGAGCCGGTGCCGTCGAATACGATCTCCTCGCCGACGCGAGCGGCATAAGGTCCGCCGCAATCGGCGATGGGGGCATGGTTGACGGTATCAATGACAATTTCATGCTCTTCGATATCGGTGTCTTCGAGGTCGCTGTTATCCTTGACGCGCAGAGTGATCGTAATCGTGTCGGCCAGAACGCCGGGGGGGAGTGGGAAACCGGGGTGCGTGATGTTCTCACCCGCGCCGTCCGGATTCTCCCAATCGAGTCCGTCGGATTTGTCATAGTCCCACAGCCACTCAACGATGTCGGCGGTGCCGCAGGTATAGTAGGAACCACTGCCGTCCAGAGTGATTTCGGTGTTGGCCGGTGTGGAAGCCGGTGCGGAAATCACGGCCACCGGATCGCAAGTAATCGATGGCGTCAGGATGAGAATGCCAAAGTCGGTGTCGATCAGGTTGCTGCCGTAGTTGCTGCCGTTCCAGTATCCGTCGGGATGTTGGTTTTCGACCAGCCACTCATTGTATTCCGTCTGCCAGTCGTGTGCGCCAACCATTTGGATTTCGTGGGGGTCTCCACCTGCGTCGACGGCGATACGACAGCCCTTGGCCACGCCGTACATAGCGTACAGGTTGCCGAAATTCCCGCTGGAAGTATTCGTGCCCTGGTACCAGTTGTTGTTCAGGTAGTTCAGAGCGTTTTGAACGCGGGTGTCATCGTATGGCACATCAGCAAAAGAAAGCTCGCAGATTCCGGCGCCGGTACGACCGACATTAGGTGCCCCGTTGTTATTGTATCCGAAGCCGCCGTTGGCATTCTGGCTGTAGGTTGTCCAGACCAGTAGTTCGCTTTTTACGAATGCGGGTGGCGCCAGCGTCCAGTCGAACTCCGCCGCTTCCATCCCGATAGTGGGCCACTGCGATACCGAATTATCGCTGTTGCCGTAGTTGGCATAGTAGCGCCAGCCGCCACGGCCGCCGTAATCATTCTGAGACCAGGCTATCCAGTCCATAGCGTCTACCACGATGTCGTGGTACGTTTCGCCGATCACCCCGGCCGGTCCGGTGGCCGCCGTGCTGTCGGGGGCGCCACAAGCAACTATAGCCATGACGCCGATACCGACCTCATAACATGGTCGGGTGCCGTTGGAAAACCAGATACCGATGCCGTCACCGTCGGAATCAGGATTTCCGTAAGGCTGGGCGCCGATGGTTTGAGTTCCGGAGCGCAGGGTGACAATGTCCAGCCCGGCTTTGACATGCTCGGCATAGATATCTTCGTCAGGGTCACCGAACGGCATGTGGCCGCGATTGCAGAAGGCCAGTACTTCCATGCCGAAGGCGCCCACCTGGTATTGTCCTTCCGCCCCCCAACCCTGCCAACTGATGTATCCGTAATTGTGCAGGTATAGCCAGCGCAGACCTTTCTGGATGGCCAGATTGACCCGCGAATCCCAGTTGCGGGTGACAACGTCGATCTGCACCACATCGGTGTCGGAGGCGCCGACATTATCGGTAACTATTAATGTGGCGTACTTGGGTCCCATAGTCGCATAGCCGTGGGTTACCGCAATATACCTCGGATCGGTAACGGCTCCGGTCACAATCGCCGAACCGTCGCCGAAATCCCACTCATAGGTGTAGGGGGCCGTCCCGCCGATCACGTTGCCCCATATTGTAAGAGCGGTGTCGGGATTGGGCCAGGCGTAAGCAGTGTAAATGTTAGCCGCATCGTTCCAGATACCGTCCGGCATCACGTTCACACGGATCGGCTGCGCCGAAATGTCAGCCGCCAAAAGGCAGAGCACAGCCATCGCCAAAATCAGACTTACCAATCGTGTTCTCATTACCATCCTCCGAATTACTGTTAACCTCTATCTTCGTTCGATCACCGGACGGGGTCGTCTATCGGCCTCGAGCGGCGGTCCATATATCATTACCTGATCTTTCAGATGTGTCATTC
Organism: Candidatus Zixiibacteriota bacterium; assembly: GCA_029860345.1. Classification (NCBI taxonomy): domain Bacteria; kingdom Pseudomonadati; phylum Candidatus Zixiibacteriota; species Candidatus Zixiibacteriota bacterium. The sequence goes on from JAOUBJ010000007.1 coordinate 32,631, forward strand.
AGGTTTCAATAACTCCTGTAGCGTCAGCACACAGTAGGCGGTAACCAGAACCGGGTTGTTCTCCCACCAACGACCGTTTTCATTGACCCAGGAACCGTCGGCCGCCTGTATGCTGATCAGTTTGTCGGCCAGGTCACCGCGCCAGTCGTGTCCGGCGCCGTCTGCGTCGATCAGAGTAGGTTCGCCCAGAAGGGTCAGCGCCTTGGCCATCACATGGTAATAGTAGAACAAGCCCTGCTTTCCCAACTCGGGGTTGGTGTCGACCGTGTAATTGCTTTTGATCCATCGATAAGCCGCCTGCACCCGTTCATCGTCGGGGGTCAGTCCGGCGTGAATCAAGCTTTTCATCCCGGCATAAGTCATGCCGCCATACGAGGTGGTCGCTCCCGCTTTGGAAACACCCGGGTAATAGACAAACCCGCCGTCATCTGAGGACCATTCGTAGTCATTGTACTTTTTGTAGTTCTGGCTGTTCTGCAGAAAGAGGATTGCTTTCTCCCAAAACAGGTCCTCGTTGGTACTCTCCGGCAGAGATCCATCCAGGGTCACCGCCGCTTGGTCGGTCGATGCATAGCTCTCCGAGGTGCGAATCGCTTCCAGAGCAAACTGCATGTTGGAAATATCGGAGCGTTCGTCCTTGTTGTAACCGATACCGCCGTAGGTGGAACTGTCAGGCGAGATACCGTCATCCTCATCGGCTTGCAGGGAGATGAGGTAACCACGGGTGGCGATTATCTGCTGCTCGAAACTGGGCGCCTCGGCAGCCACCAGCGCCATCAGACAGATCGAACTGTTGTAGGCTTTCAACTGCGGTTCGAACGGCGGATAGATGCCGCCGTCATCCTGTACGTTGGTGAGAAGATACTTAAAGCCTCGGACGATGGTAGCTTCATGTTTTTTGCGCAACTCTGCAGGCGCCCGCGCGAAACCGGTCATGGCCAATCCACTGATACCGGGGTAATCATTGAACGATCCGTTTTCCTCCTGCGCTGCGGCCAGGTAGTCCAGAGCGCGAGTAACAGCGGCTTGGGCTTCATGCCTGAGCGATAGATCGAAACTGTTTTTGTCGCCGGCTGTACTCACAGATATCAGTGATGCAACCAGAACAGCAACCAAGATGATTCTTTTCGAGAATGATGTCATACTACTCCTTGGACAGGGTCGGCTGCGACCACTTGCTGATTGTCACCGCAACCGGCGTTCCCGGTTTGGGTAGTGTCTTTTTGTTGGCTTCGTATACAGTGTCGTCCAGCCGGCCGGCCAATGGATTATTCAACACGGCCACCGGGTCGGCATAGGTCGCGATGAAAGAGCCGTCCAGATCGGCCATGAACCTTCCGTCGATAACCATCGATCCGGTGAACAGCCACGCTGTGGCTTGCATGGATGACTGACGCTGAGCGTTGTACACCAGTTGGTGCGCCTGATAAATGACATCATGGCCGGATGGGTCCTGCCATTTTACGCAGATCGCCACCGAATCTCCCAAAGGCTCTGTACTATCTCCCTGAAAGTGCATTGTTGTCCGGCCGCTCTCGAATCCCAGCAGCAAGAGCGCTGTTTGCAGGTGAAGCGGCACCGCGTCCAGAACCAGCACCGACTCATGCGTCTTGCCGCCGGGAGAGGTGGCGAAATACTCGACCTGTCCACTGTCCAGGTTGACCCAGCCGGGCAGGACAATTTCACGTCGCTTTGCATCTATTCTCAGGTTTCCAACTGTGTATGTGTGTGGATCTATCATCATGACCAAAGAGTCGACCGAGGACAGATCGTCGGTGGCCGCCTCGGTCTGGGTAATGGCCGCCGTTGTCACCCAACAGACCAAAGCGATTATTGTTGCTTCAACGATCCATTGACGCCGCATGAAAGGCAACCTATCCTCCGTCGAACGGGCACTAACATCGATTAATTGAACAGAACCAAAAGGCTCTATGAAGTATTCCCACTCTGCCCTTAGGAGCACCATCATTACAGCGCTGTTGCCGCTGATACTAATCCTGGTCCGGCACCCCTGCAATAACTCAATGAAGCCAAGAAGGGCCTGATGTCAAGGAAAAAAGGGGCGCATACAGCACCCGGAAGGTGTAGTTTGAGATTGACAAATCCGGATTATCTACGATCTTGAAAGCGGATCAACGGGATAATACTTGCCCAACGTACTGCGAACAGGATTAGTTTGAACAGAGTTCGACAGAGAACAATCTTCCGCATCGTGTCAAGCCGCGTATCCTGGTGGCCGGCGGTTTGCCTGCTCTTGATTGCTACCACCAATAGCCTGGCCGCTACTATTAATATCCCCACCGAGGCTGCCACGGTTCAAGGTGGTATTGATCTCGCCGGCGATGGCGACACGGTGTTGATTGCCGCAGGTATCTATCACGAGCGAATAAACTTTGACGGTAAAGCCATCACCGTGGGCGGACCTTTTCTTTTGAGCGGTGACTCAATTCACATAATGTCGGCGGTGATCGATGGTGACCCAAACATCCTGGGGCCGGCAGACAGCGGCAGTGTTGTCAGGTTTGTCAGCGGTGAGGGTGCCGGTTCGGTCCTGTGTGGTCTGACCCTTCAGAAAGGTATGGGGACAAGCAACAATGGCGGAGGAATCCTATGCTCCCAAGCTTCCCCGGTTATCCGCGACTGTCTGATACGACTTAATGTGGTTTCCGGCACCGGTGGGGGCATGTATTGCAAAGAAGGTTCGGAGCCGCTGCTTCTTAATTGTCGATTCGAAGAAAACCGGTGCGGCTTCTTCGGCGGCGGACTGGCGGCGAACTTCTCATCACCGATACTGGACAACTGCATCTTTGAACAGAACCTCGCTCAAGCTCCATTCGGCATGTCGGCCGGAATAGACTTCTTTTATTCGAACCCGATCTTGACCAACTGCCGGGTCAGCGGCAACGTCGCTGCCATGATCATTGGCGGTGTTTCGTGCTATGAATCGCCGGCCAGTTTTGATCATTGTGTCTTTGAAGGCAATCAGGCCACTTTCGCCGGTGGGCTCTACTGCTATGGCGACCCACCGACTGTGACCAACGGCACTTTCGTCTTCAACGATGCTCCATTCGGTTCTGCGATTTACAGCGAAGGCTGCTCTTACGATCTGTCCAACTCGATAGTGGCCTTCAATCAACAAGGGGCGGGGATCGTGGCCATGTTCGACAGCATCCCGAGTATTGCATGTACAGATATCTACGGTAATGAAGGCGGCGACTGGGTAGGCGATATTTCGGCGCAGGCGAGTATTAACGGCAACCTGTCGACCGATCCACTTTTTTGTGATGCGCTGAGTAGTGATTTCAGTATCGACAGTTTGTCGCCGTGCGCTCCGAATCAAAACAGTTGCGGCACTCTGATCGGTGCGGTCGATCCCAAGTGCTCGGGGACTCTGCGAGCTTTTGCATATCCGGACACATTGCACACGTTCGATGTCAACTCGGTCAATCCATCCACCCTGCTGGTAGTCGTGGGGAATTTCACATCCGGCTATTCGGTCGAAGAGATCGATCTGGCCAGTTTGCGTGTCAATGATTCGTTGGTGCCGGATTCGTGTGCAGTACTGACCGGCCATCCGGACTTCGCCGGACAGGTGGTGGTCATGTATATGAACACCGGCAGTTACCTCAATCAGTACGGTTGGATGTGGGATATTACTTTGCAGCCGTGCGTGGTGACCGGGTTGTTCAACGATAAATCGGATATTGACCTGACGGCGATGGTGACACTGATGGGGCATGTCTCCGGCGATGTCAACAACGACGGCAGCCGCGACATTTCGGATTTGGTTTTGGTGGTTGACTACTTCTTCAACAACGGTCCATCTCTTGAGTTGCCTGACGCCGTTGACTTGGATCGCAATGGCACTATCGACATCACCGATTTGACCTTACTTGTGGAACGGATGTTTTCGACAGTCCAGCCGGAGCCGCTGTGGGAGCGGTTGTTGATGTATAGAGACTGAGCGATTCTTGGTTCTTTGTAGGTCAGGACCCCTTGTGGTCCTGACACAACCTCATGCTGAGCGGAGTCGAAGCATGAACGCGTTAGCTGTGTCGCTGTCACGATAGCTGCTTTTCTAACTCCCCTCTCGAGAAGGGTGGCCCGCCTTGGCGGGCCGGGGTGTATTATTTGCTTTGCGCCTTTGCTAAACACACCCCTAAACCGACTCTCCAGAGGGGACTTTGAATATGGTTTCCCTCGAAGGAAAGGTGGTTTGTCGATTCATACGGGGACGAATTCGAGTTCAAAACTATCGAACTTGCGTTGCGCCTGAAGCAGTTGGGCGGATGGAAACTGTTCTTGAGCGACTTTGGTAACTTCTTCCTTGTGTGCTTCCGGCATCTCCGAACCAAGGATCACTTCGGACACGCATTGCGGGGTTAGATTCAGACTGAACCCACCTGCATCCATGAAGACGTATCGATATTCCTCCTCGTGATCCCAGTGCTTTGACTTTGCGGTGAACAACTGCAGGAACTTCTCATAGTCCTCCTCATCATCAAGGTCTTCAGAAGGTACGATTTCGGGGAATGTCTTTACGTATGTTACCCAAGCCTCTTGATATGGCTTGCCGGTGCTCGTGAAGTATTCATGCAAGACTCCTGTGAATAGAGAGAAGTCGAGACCTACACAGAACCCGCGATATGCATTGGCGTAGTGTGACCAAAGCAATGGCACATCTTTCACTGTTGAGAATGATAGAATCCCGTGCTTTTCCCGATAATTGAGCGCAGATTCCTCTAGGAATTTTCGCAACTTAGCCTGATTTTTGAACTCCAATTCTCGAACTCTCGCTTCAGCCAGCTCTGCACGTTGAGCCATTGGCATTGCCGGTGGCAACAGACCTATAAGTCTCCCTTTGAACTTTTCCTCTGGCAGCCGATCGTATCTAAAAGGGATACAGCAATCAAAGGGGTCATTCAAGTCCGTAGCTTTTGGCACCCACAGTTTTCGTTCGGTGAGTAGCGTCCTGTGGAGGTTCTTTTCCGGGTTATCCGGATCATTCCAATCATTCACCCAACTTCGGAACTTGTAGAGCGTTTTGGGTTTTGGTTTATCGTCCATCTGATCTCCCATTACATATTAACCAATGTTGGCGGGTTCACGCCTCGGCGCGCAGGCGAAGACGGACCCGCCCTACCAGAACTGAATCTGGCCTTCGCCAGAATGACACCGACTAATAGGTTTTGTGCGCTCCGCGCGTTCTTGTCCAAGGCGGCGAAGCCACAAAAACACGGCCCCCCCGTGTCACCCCTCCTTGTGCAGGTGCATTGTCGAGGTCTGGGCGGTTGGGAGGATGATCAGCTCGCCGATCTGAACATGCGGCGGGCGGTCGGCAATCCAAACGACCGCTTCGGCCACGTCCTCGCCGATCAACGGCTGGAAACCCTGATAGGTCTTGGCTGCTCGTTCGGTGTCACCATAGAACCGGACCCGCGAAAACTCGGTCTCGACCAGGCCGGGGTCGACCGTGGAGACCCGGATCGGTGTGTCGACCAAATCGATCTGCATCCCTTTGGTCAGAGCATCGACAGCATGTTTTGTGGCGCAATAGACACTGCCGCCGGGGTAGACCAGGTGACCGGCTATCGAACCTATATTAATGACGTGCCCGCGCCCACGCGCCACCATGCCCGGTATTACCGTCCGGCTCAGGTACAGAAGTCCCTTGACATTGGTGTCGATCATTTCCTCCCAACCATCGATATTTCCTTCGTGGAGCTTATCCACACCGCGCCCCAGACCGGCGTTGTTGACCAACAGATCGATTTCCCGAAACGACTCCGGCAGACCATCGATGGCCGCTTCCACAGCCGAGCGGTCGGTGACGTCGAGCTCCATCAAGTGGACATCTACATTGAGATCGGTGGACACCTCCTCCAACCGGTCGCGCCGCCGGGCGGCCAGAATCAACCGAGCTCCGGTTTCGGCAAACTTACAGGCGCAGGCGGCGCCGATCCCGGCCGAGGCGCCGGTTATGAGGACGGTTTTATCTTTCAGTCTGGACATTGGTGTTCCTTTCATCCGATTTGTGGCTCTTTTGTATCAAAGTACGACGTAAGCCCGGCGTCGTCAATCGATTGCGCGTAGCGTCCATCTGTAGACAGCAGATTCTGTTCGCGATATCTCAAAAAGTCTGCTAATCTCTCGCAAAGTACGGTTCTCTTCCTGTAGGTCGGAACCCTCTTAGCGGTTCCGACATTGGGCAATGGCAGAACCAGAAGCTGTTCTGCCCTAAGAAAACCTCGCCACGCCGTCGGGCGAGTCGCCCGACAGCACCTGTTGCGGCCGTCTGAGCCACCCGGCGGACACAAGACCCGCCGCTACGCGAGAGAAGAAACTGCTCTTCAGCCAATCTCGCCGGGGCCAAAAACCTGTGCAAATGTTGAGCGATGAGGAGCATTAATAGGACAGTTACCCCATTTTCTCCAGCCATCAAAAAGGCCTCGGAAGACTGGGGTTAATGAGGTCGCCGCTAAGTTGTGTGTGGGTAGCATGTTAGTGATTGTCGCCAAAACCTGTGGCGGTCCCCTGCAAAGGGCACGCTCTGTGCATAGCAATGGACGAAACCTAAATGTTTTGATCTGGACACCCGATTAATGTGGGAGGCGACTCAGCCGCCCCGGTCGGGCTTGTCGAAGCCAACGGAGGGCGTGATGACGATGGTCGCTAAGAAAAAGAGAGTCTTTACCGGGTTGCCCAGGAAGACATACTGGCATCTCTACAGTTTGCAGAACCTGCAGGCTGAGAAACTGGCCAAGATTGTCAACAAGGTGCTTAGCAAAGATTACGTGCTGATCAAGTAGTCAAGGGTAGTTTGACGCTTTTATTCTTGACTCTGTGTTGACAACGATGTACTTTCGGGGCTGTTTTGAGTACTGGTGGGTGGTGTTTGGCCGCACCGGTGATAGTTGTTGAACCGTTACGGAGTGAGGATGTTTAGAAAGAAGATTACGCTAATAATGATTCCCGACGCCAGTGGGATTTTCAAACAAGTGAAAGTTCCGGTGGCTTCGCTATATATTGCAGGCGGCGCCCTGTTGGTCTTGTTGGTGGCCGGCCTGTTTTTCACCTCGCAGTATTTCAATGATCAAGTGGCTCAGAAAGAACTGGCCCGACTTCAGAATGAGAACACAGAGTTGGCTTCGCAGTTTGAGCAGATGCGGTGGAGCCTTTCGGAGGTAGAGGCGCGCTACGGCGATCTGGTTGAGAAAGAGATCGTCCTGCGCTCTGCTTTTGATCTGCCGGAGATCGATATACAGGAACGGCAGCTCGGCGTGGGTGGTCCCAAGGCGGTCACCACCGCTCTCTCCACCACCCAGCAAACCGCCCAACAGGCCGAGGTCGATCTTGACTACCTGCTGAGGTTGTCTCGTTTTGAGCTTGAGAAATATGACGAGGTCCACGCGGCGTTGGACGATCTGCAAGATCGCCTCAAACACACACCCTCGATCTGGCCATGTAAAGGCTGGTACTCACGTGGCTATGGCCAGAAATATGATCCGTTCACCGGCTACAAGCGGATGCATTGGGGGATCGATTTGGCTAACCCGCGCGGTACACAGATCGTGGCCACGGCCGACGGTAAAGTAATCAAAGTGGGTAACCAGGGCGGCATGGGCAAGACTGTCGTGATCGACCACGGTTATGGATTCAAGACTCTCTATGGCCATCTGTCGAAGTCAAATGTCAAGAGAGGTCAGCGGGTGAAACGCGGCGAGGTTATCGCCCTTATGGGTTCGACCGGCTATTCGACCGGTCCGCATCTGCACTATGAAGTCAGTCGCAACGGCAAACGGCTCAACCCGCGCAAATATATCCTGAACGAGAAGTAGGGTTCACACGCCAACAGATTTCAACCGCCGATTAATCTCGGCGGTTTTTTTTGTGGCCATAAATGGCTTACTTCGCGCTTTGCGGCGATAAATCGCTTTCTAGGTTGCAACCTCACCCTGAGCGCAGTCGAAGGGTGAATGTGTTGAATGATTTCCGCCCCAAACAAGGTTTGAGACGGCCACCCACAGCGGCGTTTTTTTTGGTGATAAATCACCTTCTCGCGCTTCGCGGCGATGAATCGCTTTCTCGCGCTTCGAGCGTCACTTTCTGTCATTCCCGCGCGGAGAAACACGGCTTGACCGTGTGTCATTCCCGCGAAGGCGGGAAACCATCTTTCTCTTAGTAGGGCGACATCCCTGCGATGCGGCCGGAATTGGTTAGAGGAAGTCCCCCTCGACTGCGTTCGGGGTGACGGCGCATGAGATTGCCGCCCTCATCCGCGAAACGCGGATTCGCTCGCAACGACGGGAGCGGGGGTCTCCCTGCAGACCCTTGGTCCGACCCATGTCATGCTGAGCGCAGTCGAAGCATGATCGCAGTCGAAGCATGAGCGCTCTATTAATTGAATTCACCCTTCGACTCCGCTCAGGGTGAGGTTAGCTCGTGCCAAGCGCGAAACAGCGGTTTATCGCAAAAAACAAAAAACTTTCCTGCCAAAACTGTGTCTTCAATATAAGATGGCAACACGAATCGATGACAAAGGCAGACTTATGAACCCAGCGAGAGAAACCGACTCGCAATCGTTCACGCAACTGTTCCACGAGCACAAAAACCATATCTACGATTTTGTGCTCAAGATGCTCGGTGACAAAGATACTGCCGCCGATATCGTTCAGGACGTCTTCATCAGACTGCACGAGCACCTGAACAAAAAGAGGCCTATCGATGATGTCAGGAACTGGCTGTTCATTGTCGCGCGGAATCTCTGCCTGAACCATCTTCGTCGCCACCGCAAACAACAGCCGCTTGACAGTGTAATCGATAACATCGAGCACTCATACAGCACCGCCGATTCGCGGCTGACTGCATTGAGACAGGCCGTCGGTCGGCTGGAGTCGCCCTATAGAGAGGGATTGATTCTCAAAGTTTATCAGGGCTTTGCATATACCGAGATCGCTGATATTCTCGGGACGACTGTCCCGGCCGTGCGGGCGATCCTGTTCAAGGCGCGCAACCAGTTGCGCAACGCACTCAATAGAACTCAAGCGAAAGGTGATAGCTATGAACTGTGAGCAATACCGTCAACTTATCTCAGCCCGGGTCGACACGGAGCTGACCGAGCAGGAACGAGGCTCACTTGAGGAACATCTGACCCAGTGTTCGGAGTGTGAACAGTACTCAGAGCAGATTAACGAGCTTGAGCGACTGACGGCCGAATGGGAGGAAGCTCAGATGCCGGCCGATGTCGAACAAGCGATCCTGGCCGGAACCAAGCGTGAACCCGGCGGCTGGTTAGGTCGGCTGTGGTCTGGTAGCTACCATGTTCCCCGTCCAATCGCCTGGGCTGCTTTGGCGGTGTTGTTGTTTCTCTCCGTTAACAGCCTGATGAATCGAGACAACTCCACCCCGGCCGAGCAGCTTATTATATCACCTGAAGACAGCCAGCCGGTTCAGCGAATTATTTTGACCGAAGCCGATGTAGTCCGGACTTTCACGACCGGAGCGTCGGGAACCGACCTGTAAAACCAATCTGGATAGGAGATATGAAAATGAAAACGACAATCATGCCATTGTTGGTGGTCGCAATGCTCGCCTCGGGAGCGATGGCCGATTCGGATCAATACATTACAGTCAATGTCCGCGTAGTCGCCGATGGGACCAGCGGTAGTTCATCGGGCTCCGGAGGCTTTACCGTCCCTGAAGGGGAGTATGGGCGGACTACCTTGTCTTTCTATGGTGACGGCAAGAGTTTCAGCCTGACCGCGTCCGGGGCCAAGGTTGGGCCGGTTCTGCATACAACCGATCCAGACGACCACCAGCCGCATACCGACGATCTTTGGATGACCATGGATCTATATCTTAAGCCACGAGTCACGCTTGATGAGAATATCGAATTGACCGGCTCGATGATGAATATGGTTCGGTCCGGCGATGACGACCCACCGCTGTACCAGTATCACGAGGAGAAATTTGAGTTTTTTCTGCCCAACGGGGGCGAGGTGCATCTGTCCAGACGGCACAGTTCAGCCTGGAAGAACGTTCAAATAGTGATATCAGCCTCGTCCGACCGGGAATTGGCCCACAAGCCCAAGACCCATCGGTCCATCAACTTGCAAACCGAGTACTCGCTTTGGAATCAGTCATCCGACCAGTATGAAGCCAAAGATCGCAGATGTACACTTGGCTTTGGAGAGCCCGACCATACGTCCGCCGATCGGTGTCGACAGCGTAAGATGTTCTATCTGGAGGGCGGGGACTCGCTCTTGTTTTTGACATCGTTCAATGTGAGCAATGTCCGGTGGCTGGACGACCACCGGTTCAGTTTTGATTTCGATATCGCCCGTTATTACGCCCTGAATCCCTATGATGTCGACACCCTGACCTCCGGTGGTATTTTCATGAATCTGGGGGAGCACGGTTTGGCGGCCGAAACCTTGACTATCCGAGACTTTCACCGGGAGATAACCACCCGGCATGGGGAAAAGACCGAGATTGAAATACCGGACGATGACGACAATCCGCTACCGTTCTCGTTTGTGGAGCGAATAATCCTCACAAATACAATTGAGACAAAGAGTTATTAACAGGCTTGCCGGTGTCGGGCGGGGTCGACCGACACCACATAAAGGGGTGAGGGGCGAGGATGCGACTTGCCGACCGACACCACATAAAGGGGTGAGGGGCGAGGATGCGACTTGCCGACCGACACCACATAAAGGGGTGAGGGGCGAGGATGCGACTTGCCGACCGACACCACATAAAGGGGTGAGGGGCGAGGATGCGACTTGTCGACCGACACCACCTGTACAGGGGTTGATGCTTCGACTCCGCTCAGCATGAGGTGATGAGTCACCTATAAATGCGCTATTTGTGCCTCGCGCGGTGATCAACCACCCATGAATGCGCTATTAGTGCTTCACGCGGCGGTGCCCTAAAGACGGATCGGGCGGAGCGCTTGCCAACATGGACTATTAGACCCCATAAGAAACCCGCGGAAACAGGCCGTTTCCCCGTGTTTTCCCTTGACTTAAAGGATTAAACAGGTTAGTTTGAAATAGTAATGCCGAGCTGTTTCGCGTTGCTGATTGCGACCGGCTCGGGCTGAGTTTCGGCGGTTTTCAAGTAACAGCGCCGGCGCTCAAAAGGACGACGAACAGGTAATACGGGAGTGGCACATGAGCGATTGCTCTAGTTTACTGTCATACATCTCTCCCAGCCTTTACATTTCTAAATCAGCGCCCGTAACAAGTGATCGTGAATCTGCTTCCTGTTGAGGCGGTCGTTTGCGCGGTGGATGGACACGAACGTTTTGGACTTACAGACAGCGAGGACAAGAGTGAGATTACATCGAGTGCTCCGCTTGGGATTGTTCCTGAGCTTGCTGTTATTATTGGCTCCGACAAAGTCAATATTTGGTGGTGATGGTGGCGATGCTTCGGTACCCTACTACGACCCTTATGACAACAACCCTCCGGGTCCTCCGCCGAATTACAATCTGGTAGATTCATCTTACTTCCTGGGCGTGCCTGAATTGCCGGAACCGTTGGAGACCAATGTTGGTGGCTATTACATCTACTATGACACGGCCGCCGGTAAGTGGAACATTGCCAATCATCTCTATTCTCGCGGAAATTCACTGGAGCAGTTTCATGGCTCCATCCTGGCTATCATGGAACAAGACCCGGCGCCGGGTGTCAACGTTTGGGCGCAGGGGTTTGAGTTGTTCGACAATCTCAAGCAGAACGACCGCTGGGGCTGGGTGCGCTGGCCGGACAGCATAGCCGTCAATCTCTACGAAATATGGTGGGACTACACCATAGATTATGCCAAGATGAAAGACACCGGCGACTATCGTGACACACTGGGTGTAACGGTGGCCGGGTGTGCCATCGACTTCAACATCTGGTCATCAGGACACGGTGGACCGTTCGATGCCGACCAGGTCTATCTCGGCGATAGCATGATGCTGCTGTCCGATGTTCCCGGCTTCATAGACACCTATGCGGGTATCACCGATCAGTATCAGGTTAACGATCCGGTGAGCGACCCCAACACCAGCCGCTTCACCTCTAAAGTTCTTCCCGGGGTTACTTACAACGTTGATGGTGTGATTCCAGCCGGCGGCTCCGAGTACAATGATCGATATTCGGGAAGCTGGGCTTATGAGGGCAACGGCCTGCAGTTTGCCACCCAGTTCTGTCCGGACAATCAGGTTCCGACCTTCGTTGACGGCGGCAGCCAGACTATTGATCCGCTGCTGTGTTTGGGAGAGACGATCCATGACACGATTGTGGCTACCGACCCCGATCCGTTTGATACCCTGACGATGACGCTCCTGTCCGGTCCGGGATCGTTCAGTAGTACGCCATCTACTACTCCGGTTACCGGCTACTATGAATACACGCCGACCGCCAGCGGCTCATTTGATATGGTCATCGAGGTTTGCGACGGCAGCGGCGGCTTTGATACTCTGACCGTGGAATACAACGTGACGGTCAGCAGCGCCCCGGTGGTGACAATCAGTGATTCGTCGGTCTTTTCCTGCGGACCTCTTGAGATTTGCCTGCCGGTCGACATCATCGATAACGATTGCGACGTAACCTCGGTGTCGACAGATTTTGGAGATTACACCGGCACTCTGGCCGGTTTCGATCAGGTGGGACGCATCAACCAGTTGGGCGGCAGCATCACGCAGATTGGCGGCGGCGGCCCGGGCACGATTCTGTATTCGGCGGCTGATTTTGTGCCGCCGGTGAATTCACAATCCGGCGTGGCTGTCACTCTTCCGAATTTTATTTTTGCTGCCACCGTGCAGGACTACGGCACCTTTCCAAATGGAATCGAACCGGGGAACTCGGCTGACCACCTGCTGAATGCTCCCACCGATCTAACCTTCACATCACCCGGACCCGGTGGTCCCGATGGTGGAGATGGCGACGGGTCAGTGTCGTTTAGTTCCGGGGATCATTGTGTGGTGGAGTTCAATGAGGAAATCACCACCTGCCATGGGTCGAACACCGACTTTGTTCTGTTTACCAACAGCAACGGTGGCGGCAGCGGAACGCTGACCTTTAGTCTCGATGGGACTGTGACGCACACCGTTACTCGCACGGTGCCGGGTGGTTCGGCATCTTCCGGGGTCGGCGGGATCACTTTTGATCTCCCCGACGGTATTGTCTTCAATGAGCTTGAAATGGAATGTAATAGCGGGACTCTCGAAATCGATGCCTTTGCAGCCCGCACTATGCCGTCGGCCACAACGGCTGACATCTGTTTCTTTGCCGACACCGCCGGGGTGTACCAAATCACTGTTACCGCCGAGGACGCTTGCGGGAATGTCGGCTCTTCGACAGCATATCTCGCGGTCGATCTCAATGAAGCACCCACCGCGGCTGCAGGTAACGATTTCAGCCGGTTCATGTGCGTCTGGGAGGAAATCTGTTTCGACGTATCCTTCTCAGACCCCGATGATAACATTGCTTACACCGAATTGTATTCCGGTCCGGGCTCCATGGTCAATGACCAGATTTGTTTCACGCCTGCCATGGCCGGTGCTTTCACTTTCGTGATTCATGCCGAAGATGACTGCGGCCTGCATGCTTATGATACGGTTGTCGTCAGCATCAGCGACAACGATCCGCCGATAGCCACGGACCCTCAGGATGTGGCGATGTTCATGTGCCAGGCGTCGGAACTGTGTCACGATTTCTCAGCCATGGACCCCAATGGCGGACCGCTTTCATGGACGCATCTGGCCGGAGTCGGCACTATCACCACCGGCGGACATTTCTGTTTCACGCCGACCGTGAGCGGAACCTACAGCGCCGTCGTGATTGTGACGGACTCCTGTGGCGCGGCTGACACTACAAGCATTTTCTATGATCTCACCATCAACACGGCGCCGGTGGCCACCGATCCCGGCGGTCCTGTCGCGGTTTTTCAGTGTAACCCGGAGGAGATCTGTTATCAGTTTGCCGCGACAGACCCAGAGAACGGCACTCTGACCTGGAGCTTGATCTCAGGTGTTGGCGCCTTGAGCGTCGGCGGCTCGTACTGTTTTACACCATCCGGAGCCGGTAGTTATGTTGTCACGGTCGCAGTGACCGACTCATGCGGCCGGGCCGATACGACCAGTCTGACCTATGACATAACACTCAACGGCGGGCCAACGATTGTCGCCGGGGCTGATACCACTTTGCAGCTTTGCGCAGCCCAGTCGATCTGCGTCAGCTACACGGTGACTGATGCTCAGGGACCGGGCGGGTTGATCGAGACATTGGTCTCAGGCTATGGCACTATCGATACGGCAGCCAACGAAGTATGCTTCACGCCTACAACCGATGGCTGTTATGACATAATCGTCCAGGCAACCGATCCGTGCGGCGAGACAGATGAAGATACCGTAACAGTTTGCGTTTCCTTCGGTGACTTCGCTCAGATAGATTGTCCGACTGAGCCCATCGACGTATTCCTCTGTCAGGCAGACCAGGTCTGTCAGGCGCTGAGTGTCACACCATCCTCGGCGACTGTTTTTGCTTCACATGGTATTTATTCAAACGGCGAGCTATGTTTCAACGCCGACACCAGTGGGACCTACATCATATCGGTGGTGGCGGCGGCGGAGTGTGGTTCGGATACCTGCCAGTTGACCTTCAACGTGGATATCGGACAGGCTGCCCAGATCGACTGTCCTGACCCGACATCGAAATTCATCTGTGAGGCAGGTTCTATCTGCCTTCCCGTTGGTATCTTCGGAACCGGCGCGACTGCCACCGTCGGACCGGTCGGCACCTACTCATCAGGAAGCCTCTGCTTTGCAGCCGACTCATCCGGTCACTATGAAATCCTGGTGGTTGCCACTACCGACTGTGGCACCGATAGCTGCCTGGTCATCGCTGATGTCACCATCAACTCGCCGCCGGTAGCGACCGATCCTTCACCGGTCGACACCTTCATGTGCGCAGCGGCAGAGATTTGTTATCAGTTTGCAGCCGGTGATCCGGATGGCGGCACACTTACTTACGCCCGCCTTTCGGGTGCGGGCACTGTCACCAGTGATGGCCTCTGGTGCTTCACGGGCACCGATGGTAGCCACTCTGTCGAGGTGGTTGTCAGCGATTCCTGTGGCGCTGC
Source organism: Candidatus Zixiibacteriota bacterium (assembly GCA_029860345.1). NCBI lineage: Bacteria > Pseudomonadati > Candidatus Zixiibacteriota > Candidatus Zixiibacteriota bacterium. The sequence goes on from JAOUBJ010000007.1 coordinate 47,763, forward strand.
TGATACAACTACCATGACTTACAATTTCACAATCAATGCAGCACCGCTGGTTGATCTGGGTAACGATACAACCAGGTTTGTCTGCGCATCGGGAATTGTCTGTCAACTTTATTCGGCGTCCGATACCGATGACAACCTTGTATCGCTCGAATTGATATGGGGCAACGGCACACTGGATACGGCTGAGAACAAACTTTGCTTTGACCCGCCCGTCTCCGGTATTTACGAGTTTATCGTGAAAGGTACCGACGCCTGTGGCGCCGAGGGATATGACACCTTGTTGGTGACGATTGATATCAATGAGGCTCCGATAGTCGATGCCGGCCCCGACCTGACGATTTTTGATTGTTCGCTCCAGGAAACATGCTGGTCGGCCTCTGCCTCCGATCCGGACGGCAATCTCACCTCAGTGGTGCTAATCGAAGGCCCCGGTGTTTTTGACGGCTCGACGATTTGCTTTACTCCGACCGGGACCTACAACTATGAGTTTATACTGAAGGCGACCGATTTCTGCGGCGCCGAGAGTGTCGACACTGTTGCGGTCTATTTCACATTGAATACGCCACCCAGGGCTGATGCCGGAGATGATCAAACTCTATTCCAGTGTGCTCCGAGTGAAGTCTGCCAGCCGGTTTCATGCGCCGATATCGACGGCAACCTGTCCGGTTGTGCCCTCGTGGCGGGCCCCGGTACTTATAACGGCAGCGAAATCTGCTTTTTGCCTTCTGCTTCCGGTGTATACGAGTTCATTATTGAAGCTTCGGATGCCTGCGGTTCCACCGACAGAGATACCGTGCTCATCGACGTCACCATCAACGCCGCTCCGGTCTGCACGGTGCCCAACGACACCTTGATCTTCCAGTGTGCCGCCGCACAGATCTGCCTGCCGGCGTATGCTACCGATGCCGACGGCAACCTGGCCTTCTGCCAAATAACAAGCGGGCCCGGAACACTGGTTGGCAACGACTGGTGTTACATGCCGGTGTCCGACCAGACCGTCACCGTGAGTCTACGTTGTGAGGACTCTTGTGGTGCGGTCTGCGAAACGCAGTTTACAGTACAGATAGATATCAATGGTCCTCCGGAAATCGCCTTTGGAAACGACACCTCGATATTCCTGTGTGCCTCCACTGAGATTTGCCTGCCCTACGTGGCCACCGATCCGGACGATCCCCGTCTCACCACGGTGACATTGGTGTCAGGACCGGGCGGCCTGGATGAACCTAATTCTCAAGTTTGTTTCACACCTGTCGCAGGTGGTTCCAATACGTTTATCATCAGAATCGAAGATGAGTGCGGCGAGTTCGACGAAGATACGATCACGGTCGACGTGACCTTCAACAGTGCACCCATATCATCCGCTGGAAGTGACCAGACGTTATTCCTGTGTGGGCCTGACGAAACTATATGTTGGCCCGCCTCCTGTACCGACGTCGACGGCAACCTCACCGATTGCGCCTTCTACGGCCCGGGTCTGTATGACGGTGGCAGCATTTGTTTCAATCCAACCGTGTCAGGTGCGTTCGTTTTCACCCTCAGTGCTCTGGACGAGTGCGGTGAATCCCACGCCGACACGGTGACTATCAACGTCACGCTCAACGCCGCTCCTGCAATGGCCGCCGCAAATGATACTGCGCTGTTCCTCTGCGCGCCTGAGGAAATCTGCTTCGGCTATGCCGTCTCGGACCCTGATGGGTCCGCGGGTTTGATCGAGTCAATGGTGTCCGGGTATGGAAGCCTCGACAGTGCTACGAATCAAGTCTGCTTCACGCCCACCGTCGACGGTTGCTATGAATTCATCCTGAGTGTTACCGACTCCTGCGGCGCTGTAGGCTTGGATACGGTGCAGGTCTGCGTGACGTTCGGTGACTTTGCGTTTATCGACTGCCCCGCGCAGCCGATCGATATCTTCCTGTGTCAGCCGGATACTATCTGTCAGCCTCTGCCGATCACTCCTCAGTCGGCAACGGTCTGGGTATCGTTCGGCTGGTACTCAGGCGGCCAGCTTTGTCTGCCGGTGGACACGGCGGGCGTCTATTCGGTCACCGTGATCGCTACCGAATCATGCGGCGCCGACACCTGCACCCTGACCTTTAACGTCGACTTTAACAGTCCGCCATCGGCCAATGCCGGGGCCGACTTTTCAGTGTTCCAGTGTGCACCGACCGAGATCTGCTGGCCGGCCACATGCTCGGATAGCGACGCCAATTTGTCAACCTGTAGCCTGATCAGTGGTCCGGGCAGTTACAACGGTTCGCAACTGTGTTTCACGCCGCCCGGATCGGGGACCTATCCCTTTGTGATTCGGGCGACCGACGACTGCGGCGCGACCGATGTGGACACCGTCAATGTCAATGTTACTATTAACACAGCCCCCTGGCTGACCGCCCAGGCCGACAGCAGTTTGTTCCTGTGCAATCCGCAGGAGGTCTGCATCTCTTACGAGGCCGGTGATGTTGACGCCGGTGATGTTCTGACCGAAGAACTGGCTTCCGGGTTTGGTGTTATCGACACCCTGACCAAAACGGTTTGTTTCACGCCAACGGCAGCCGGTAGCTACCAGTTTGTTGTCCGGGTAACCGATGGGTGTGGCCAAACGGCCGAGGACACGGTGGTGGTCACGGTCAGTTTCGGAGAGTTTGCCCAGATCGATTGCCCGACCGGACCCATAGATGTTTTCCTGTGTCAGATTGACTCCGTTTGTCATTCGCTGGCTGTCACACCAGCCACGGCCTCGGTATCAGTTTCACATGGAACCTATATCAACGGTACGCTCTGCTTCCTGGCCGACACCTCCGGCACCTACGTGATCGATGTGGTCGCCACTGAGACCTGTGGCGCCGACAGCTGCCGCGTGACTTTCAATGTCGATATCGGTCAAGCGGCGTCGATTGATTGTCCTCCTCCTTCGGCGCATTTCATCTGTGAGGCCGGTTCGGTCTGCATCCCGGTGGGTATCTACGGCAGTGGCGCGACCGTTACTGTCAGCCCTATCGGCACGCACTCAGCCGGTAACCTCTGCTTCGACGCCGACAGTTCGGGTCATTACGAAATCGAGATAATTGCGTCGACCTCGTGTGGCACCGATACCTGTTTGGTGGCAGCGGATGTAGTCATCAACAGTTCACCGATTGTTGTCGATCCACCAAGTCCGGTCGACACTTTCATGTGCGCCACCAGCCAGATTTGCTACCAGTTTGCGGCCGCCGATTTCGACGGTGGAGCCCTTACCTGGGCGCGCCTGTCGGGTGACGGCACCGTCACGACCGACGGGTTGTGGTGTTTCAGCGCCAACGGCGGCGGGGTCAAATCTGTCACGGTGGTGGTGAGCGACTCATGCGGCGCCGCCGACACAACCACTTTGCAGTACAACATCACGCTCAACAACGCACCGCTGGTAACCTTGGGCAATGACACTACGATTTTCCTCTGTGATGGCGCTGCCTACTGTTTCGATTACAGCGTTGCGGATGCCGATGACAATGTGGTTTTGGAACTGTTAGTGTCGGGTAGCGGCGCTATCGACACCGTCGACGATGAGGTCTGTTTCACGCCAACCGAGTCGGGTCTCTATCAGTTTGTGGTTGGGGCAACCGATGCATGCCAGGCCGAGGGCAGAGATACTATCAACATCACCGTTGATCTCGGTACTGCCGTTGCTATCACCTGTGCCGCCGATACCGCTATGTTCCTGTGTGCGCCACAGGAAGTCTGTCGTCCGGTCACGGTGTCCGACGCATCGGCTACGGTTACAGTGTCACCTTTCGGGTATTACGACGCCGGGGAAGTTTGTTTCGATGTCGACACGGCCGGACACTATGTTCTGTCGGTGTCGGCAGAATCCGATTGTGGCTCTGATAATTGTCAGATAGTCGTCGATGTCACCCTTAATTCGGGGCCATACGTCGAGGAACTGGCACCGGTCGATACCTTTATCTGCGAACCGGGATCATTCTGTTGTCCGTTCGCTGCCCACGACGATGACGGTGATGATTTGACCTGGAGCCGTCTGTCCGGAGATGGAACGGTGAGTCCCGATGGTGAGTGGTGCTTCGATGCTCCGGTGAGTGGAACCTACACAGCCTGTGCGGTTGTCACGGACGGATGCGGAGCAGCGGACACCCTGTGTCATAGCTATACCGTGACCATTAATAGTCCGCCGGATATAGCTTTCAGCAGTAATAAGAATTCTGGTGTCTTCCTGTGTACCGGTGGCACTGTTTGCGCCTCTTATACGGCCACCGATCCCGATGACAATATTACCGGGGAGCAGCTTCTCAGTGCCTACGGAACGATTGACACGGTTGCCAACGAAATCTGCTTTGCGGCTGATACTTCCGGAGATTATCTGGTCATAGTCAGCGTCACTGATGGTTGCGGCGCCGTTGACAGCGCCACCCTGACTATTACCGTTCAGATCAATAGCTCACCTGTGACCGATGCCGGAAGCGATCGAACAGTATTCCGGTGCGGCGCCACAGAGATTTGTTGGCCGGCATCGTGCTCGGATCCCGATGATAACCTGGACAGTTGTTATCTGACAGAGGGGGTCGGGATCCATGCCGCCGGCCAGATTTGTTTTACGCCCTCATCGTCGGGGCTCTACACCTTCGTGCTACGGTCGGTAGATGACTGCGGTGCGTTCGATGAAGATACCGTCAGGATTGATGTAACCATCAACAGTCCGCCCGTTTGTGATGTTGCCGGCGACACATCGTATTTCCAGTGTAGCCCAACGCAGGTCAGCCGCCGCGTCACAGCCACCGACATCGACGGTAATTTCGACCACTGTGAGATCATCACCGGCCCGGGCTCAATCATCGACAGCTTCTGGGTCTACACACCCACCGCCGACCAGTCCGTCACCGTTCATGTCATGTGTCTGGATGATTGCGGCGCCTATTGTGAGGACTCGTTCACGGTTGACATCAACATCAACAGCTCGCCTCTGGTCGATGCCGGTGAAGACAGAAGCTGGTTTTTCTGCGACCCCGAGACACGCTGCTTCGGAGTGACGGCCTCGGATGTGGACGGTAACCTTGCTGCCGTTGAGCTGATAGACGGCCCGGTTGGAGCCAGTTACAACTCAGGCACCGGTGATATCTGTTTCGCCGTGCCGCCGGGAGAGCGCTACTACGACTTTGTGCTCAGGGCCACCGACTCCTGTGGTGCGATGGCGTTTGACACCGCCAGGATCACGGTGCAATACAACGCGCCGCCGACTCTGGATGTGATCAATAATCCGACCGTGTACCTGGAGGAACCGGGAGAGGTTTGTTATCCCGTCGACGTCGACGACGAGGACGGTAACCTGTCCAGTGTCTCAACGAGTCTCGGCAGCTATGATCCAACGAACGATCGGATCTGCTTCACTGCGGATACGTCCGGTACCTATTGCATGATCGTCACGGCCACCGATGAGTGTCTGGAGTCTGTGTCTGACACCGTCTGCGTGACGGTAGTTATCGATGAATGCATCCACGTGCAGATCGAAAAGACGCACAATGCCATACAAGGCCAGATGGAGACGGTGAGTATCTTCCTCAACGGTTCCGGTAAGGAACTTGGTGGTTATGACATTCTGGTCGCTTATGATCAGTCGGCGCTGAGTGTTCAGAGCGCGGTTCCGGGACTGTTGCACAACAACTGTGGTTGGGAGTATTTCAATTATCGCCATGGAGCCGACGGTAACTGTGGCAACGCTTGTCCCTCCGGCCTCTTGCGCATCACGGCCTTTGCTGAAACCAACAACGGCGCCAACCATCCCGGCTGTTTCCTTGATGGTATGGTCGGGTCGATCGCCGACATCAACTTCCTGGTGTCGGATGACCGCACCCTTGAGTGCCAGTTTGTTCCGGTTTCATTCTTCTGGATGGACTGCGGCGACAATGGCTTCTCGGGCCGAGTCGGTGACACATTGTGGATTTCACGAAACGTCTACAGTTTCGAGAACCAGAACATCACCGACCCCAACTATGGATTCCCGGGTTACTTCGGCGCTCCCGACTCCTGTTTGATCGGCGGCGACCCGGACAAACCGACACCGTTGCGCTGTGTCGACTTCACCAACGGCGGTGTCGACATCGTCTGTGCTGACTCCATCGACGACCGTGCCGATATCAACCTCAACGGGGTTTCCTACGAAGTAGCCGACGCGGTCGTGTTCAGCAACTACTTCGTCTACGGACTCTCGGTGTTCAACGTTAACGTCGATGGACAGATCGCGGCCACCGATGTCAATGCCGACGGCATCACACTGTCGGTTGCGGACCTGGTGTATCTGATCAGGGTCATTGTCGGTGACACACCGCCTATGCCGAAGTTTGCTCCCGGCCAGACGCCAAAAGCGCACCTGGCTGTCAGAAACGGCGTTCTCACGGTAATTGAATCCGATTATCGTATCGGTGCCATAAGCGTGATACTGGACGGCGAAACCGAGCCGCAACTGCACGAAAACGCCACGGCGATGGAGATGCGTTACAGCCACGACGGTGAACGCACGAGAGTTCTCATCTATAACATGAATGGCCGCGCTTTCCTTGAAACCGGACCGGTGCTCAAGCTGGGTGGTGATGTCGAAGTAGTCAGTGTGGATGTCGGTAGCTATGACGGTTTCACACTGACCGGTAAGATCAAAGCGCTGCCCGAAGATTTCCATCTGGCCCAAAACTATCCGAACCCGTTCAACCCCTCCACCACCTTTGAGTTCGCCCTTCCGGTGGCGGCTGAATGGCGACTGATGGTTTACAACGTTCTTGGCCAGACAGTGCGGACATGGCGCGGCGAAAACGACGCCGGCTATGTCAGAGTGGATTGGGATGCCTCCGCCCACGCTTCCGGTGTGTATTTCTATCGGCTGCAGGCCGACAGCTTCACCTCGACTAAGAAGATGGTGCTGTTGAAGTAGAGATACCTAAGACATCGGCGCCGCCACCGGGCGGTGTCAACCGCAAGCTGTGTAAGACCCCGTGCTGTTCGCGGGGTCTTTGCTTTTCGGTGGTTGCTGCGGCCTCGTATCCAGGATTCTGTCGGGCACTGGTTTTGGCTTGCCGAAACCGTGGCCCTGTGGTTTTGGTGCTGTCAGGCGGTTCACCGGACAGCTATTCATTTTGCGGTCAGACGTCGGCCGCGGTCGCCCAACGCCATTGTAGCTTGGGTACCCCACCCAAAGGCTTTGCGTCGGGTGGGATTCTTCGACCCTGTCATAAACGGACCCACCTGTCGCTTCGCCTTAGGCATAGTACTTTGTTGGTCTGTTCATGCTTCGACTCCGCACAGCCTGAGGTTGTTGTGTGAGATGCGAGACGAGGTGGTTTGCCACAAATCACCACGCTTCGGTACCCCACCCAAAGGCTTTGCGTCGGGTGGGATTCTTCGACCCTGTCATAAACGAACCCACCTGTCGCTTCGCTTTAGGTATAGTACTTTGTTGGCCTGTTCATGCTTCGACTCCGCTCAGCCCCGACTGCGCCCAGGGTGACTTGGTAGGAGTGCAGCACGAATAGTGATTTGTCGCCCCCAAACAAGCAGGCTTTGCCATAAAGTGGCTTCGCAGGTTCTTGACCACGCCCTAGGCGTGGTTGTGACCCTGCGACTCTCATTGAGGCTTGTGTAAGTGCGGCCTTTGAAACCTGCGGTTCACACGCTCGCCTTCGGCCAACGCAGGAACCGGAGGTACCTGCTATTGCGACACAGCCTCAAGGATCGAGACGACCACCCAGCCGAACATAGGAACCCCGTGCAATCTGAAGATCGCTTGAGCACAACAAAGCAACCAGCTGTCGCCCTGATCGGCATCGAAGGTTCTCAGGTTATTCCGAGGTCTTGATGAGATCGACAACAGTTGCGCCCCACCCGCCGCCGGAACCCCCTTCGTGGCGGTATTGACTTACATCCGGATGGTCAGCCAGCAAACTGTGGACGATTCGTCGCTGGACGCCTCGTCCCTTGCCGTGCACAATTCGCAATGTAAGAATGCCTCTGCTCAGACACTCGTTGATGTACTCCACAAGTACCTCGCGCGTCTCTCCGGGCGCAAACAGATGCAAATCCAGAGTGCCATCAATCGGGTATTCATCCGGTCTGTTGTCTTCTGGGTCAACCATTCGATCTTCCAAACCACCATCGGGTGGGTGCTGTGTCGGCCCGTTGTCGGGCATAATGAGTTGATCGGGGTTGGTTGTCTGAACAAAAAAGGTCGCCGCGCAATGTAGCAGCGGCGACCAGATTCATAGAACCACACCGTCGATCGGTACTACATAATGATCACCAGGGTGCCGATCTGCACGTCGCCGTTTGGCTCTTCCACCGACCAGTAGTACATGCCTGAGACTACCAACTGCGTATTGCGGGTAATAAGGTCCCAGGTTTCATGACTGGCCATGTCGGCGTCCGGATCCATGTCATGGTGGATCTCGCGGACGAGGTCACCATCAATGGTGAAGATGCTGATAGTACACTTGGGCGGCACGTTGGCGAAATTGACTTCACGAGTCCGGTCCGGTGGCCGATCAGCCTGAGTTCGGCCTTCAAAACCTCGCTCCCGATAAGCGCCGTCAAGCCGGTATGGATTGGGGTAGACAAAGACCTCCAGGTCGTTGGCCAGGACCTCATCTGAGGAAGCCAGCGGGTAGGCTTGCTTGGCCCCCAGCGTAACTGAACTCTCCAGGGAGGCCAGGCCGGACTCCGGTGATCCATAGTCGAAGGCTGTCACGTTGACGTGGTAGGGTACCGTGGCCAGTAGGCCTTCGATTTCAAAGTAATACTCAAAGTGTTTGAAGTGTCCATCCTCGGTCAACTCACCTGGTTGGGCCGAATCGGCGATCAGAGTAGAGGGGAACGGTTCATCGGGATAGATTTTTCTAATTGGCGTTGTTACACCGAGTTCGGAGACATTGAAATCCTGAGGCAGGAAGATGAACAGCGAGTCCGGGTAGCCGGGCATTGCATACGGGTTACTGCGAGTGAAGGCACCGGGATCGAAGTTGGGGTCTCCGCAGGAATCGCCATAGAGACATCTAAGGTCATCAATCAGGAATGGTATATCTCGCAATTCATAACCGGCGCCACCGACACGATCAGGGTTGAAGACCCATTTGTTGTAGTTCTCGCGGTCATAGGAAGCCAGCAGTCCATAACTGGCGGCTCGGTCATCCCGTCCTAAGTAGACCCGATAGCCTTCAAAATCGATGGTGCGCGAAAACACATCCTTGGTGTTTTCACTGCGAAGTCCGTTGAATCTTACGCCAATCTTGCTGATTGATGGTTCCAGCCAGAAATCGGGCGGCGGCGGCGGTGATGCTCCGCGGAAGTCCGGGACTCCATCGCCTTCATAGAAGAAAGTATCGCAGGCGTCATAGGTCCAGGCGGTGTCCGTATAGAGATAGGTTCCAGTGGTATCGAGGACATCGTAGATGCTGTCCATCATGGATTCCGCACAGCAGACTCGGAACTTGCCGAAAAAGCCGTCATCATCGGTATCCACTCCGGGATTGTCGTAGACCCACGACGCCCAGGTCGAGTTAAGGGCCAAATCGTGGAAATTCAGGTTGGCGTAGTATTCGGCAGGTTGATCCGGCAGGTTGGCGAGGTTGCCGTCGGACAGGTGGAAGTCTTCGCCGGCCAGGTAAGAGAATGAGATCGGCAGGGTCTGACCAGGGCGAATGTTAAAGGGTCCGAAAGAGAGCAGATAACGGGTGTCGTAGCCATCGGAGAATTCGGCGGCTGTGGCCTGGTTGGGGTAGAGCCAGAGGGTGTCGTTCGGTTGCTTGGAGGCGGTGAACACCTGATCGTAATCAAATTCTTTGTTTCTGAGTGAATAGTACTTGTTGATATCACCCTCCGGGGTGCCGAGGCCACCGGTCCCGAAATCACGGAAATCTTCTTCCCATACACCTTTGTTTGCTTTTTCTCGCGGACCGAAATCGAGCGCGGGGTTACCGTTGCCGATCCACCAGTTGAAACTCACTTCCAGATCCTCAGACGGTGTGCGCACGATTCGTGTTGCCGTCACGTGGGGAGCGGGATGGAACCCGGATTCATAGGCAACCATGAAGTCGCCGTCGTTGTCGGCTATCCATGCGATGAAAACAGTGTCTTCATACTCACAGACGCCGTACTCGGACTTCCAGGTGTGCAGGAAGCCACATATATCGTCACTAAAACCTTGATTGGTGCCGCTACAGTCGAAACATACATCGGCGTCAACATAGACTCCCATGTAGACATTTTCGAGCAGGCGTGTACCTATATTCTTGATTTGATAGTCGAACAGGACAAAATCCTCGGCGTAGGCATAGGACCAGGAAAAAGAGCGCTGGGTAACTTCAATGTTCAGCGGAACATGTTGGCGGCCGAAATAATCGTCATCCAGACCCTGAGTAAAAGTGTCGGTGTAGACGGCTATATAATCCTGTTCAGAAATAGCGCCTTCGTATTCCGGCTTGGTCGGATCGGTGATTGACCGATAGACCATTTTACCGAACGGTGGTTCATCAGGATAAAACTCATCGCCGTTTCGTGACCAACCGTCGGACCCGGTCGACACCAGCGTGTCACGACCGACCACGGCACCGATCCAGAAGGAAGCGCCGTAGAGGTATTCGATGCGGGCGCCCTTGGGGTATTGGCAAGAGAAGGGTATCGGTTCGCCGGTGAAAGCATCGAACAAAAGGGCGCGCGTGTAGTTGACACTGAAAGTACCATTGTTGGCCACCGCCAACTCGATCTTTCCGACTTTGTGAACGGCCAGTTCCTGAATGGGGTCAAGAGTAGACAGGATGCCGTTTCGTGATTTGCCGTTTGTAACATCGGGGGCCGGTCGAGACTGGGCAGACTGTGTAAGAATAAAACAGAATAGAATTGTCGCCAGAACGACCAGATTCTTTGCCTTCAACATAGTAATCGCTCTTTCCATATATTAGTGTTTCACCATCTCTATGACGAACCACAGCAAGAAATGGCTTAATCAAAAAAATGGTCTTGTAAGAATAATAATTCCCGGCCCAAAAGCAAGCGACTTTTGCACAAAAACCTTGAAGTGGCAACGAGTTGTAGCCTCTGATATCGCGCCTTTACAGGTGACCTGGGTACTGTTCGAGAGCGCCCGATAACCTGGAATTCACCAGGTTATCGAAAGACTGGAGATGGTGAGGCCGATCTCTAAAAGCAGGCCGGCTCGGGCCCCCCGTTGAACATGTAGTCGACCAGATAAACTAAGTCTGAGATGTTAATGCCCGGCTCACCGTCGACATTGGCCGCGTCCAGGTTTGGCGGTGGCGGCCCCCCTGAAAACATATAATCCACCAGATAGACCAGATCGCCGATATCCGGACCGGCGCCGCTGCCGTCTATATCTCCACACACCCAGGAAGCTATGGTCAGGCTGACCGGCACGCTCCAGATCGGGGTGCCGGGATCGTTGGAGCTAATCACAACCTGTCCGGTGTAGAGGCCTGTTTCAAGGTCGGCGGCATCGAAGTGAACATTGACTGTGGTCCAGCTAAAGGGCTCGACAGAGCCGCCGGCCGGTGAAACCGAGAGCCAGTGGTCTGCGTTGATCGCGATGGCCAAATCACTGTGCATGTAGGCTGCGTTGTGGACGACTTCAAGAGCGTCGTCGGCCTCGGAATTCTGGATGCCGACCGTGGCGCTTTCCAGAGTGAGCGTGCCCGGGTCCATGCTGCCGTACTGGAGCCTGATACCGCCATCGGATTGCAGCACAACCTGGAAACTCAGCGAGCCGGTACCGCTTGAGCCGGAGTAGAACCTGATCTCTTCAAAACTGACGATGAATCGATCGTTGGCTACATCAAAGAAGTAGTATATGTTTCCGCCCTGACGCGGATCGAGGTCATCCCACCACATTGCGACCAGACTTGTGAAGCTACCGTTGGGCAGGCTGGAATTGGAGCGGCTGCTGCTCCCGGCGTCGAAGGTCACGATCCCGTTGGAACCGATGTACAACTCTGTGTAGACTGAGTCATAAAATGGGAATCCAAACCCGATTGCGATAGCGCCTGAGGCTTCGTCGTCGCCCAACGAGACTTCGGTCCCTGTAGCCGAAATGTCGATCCATGAATAGGTCGGCCCGCCCGGCTCGTCCGAATCCACCCACGAATGGCCGTAACTGTCCGGGCCACCGAAACCTGAGGTCATTGGTGCGAAGAACGGTTCCGGATCATCGGATTTATCCGTGCCGGACGGATGCCACCCGGCTACCTCACGCTGGTGTGATTTGGTGGCCATGGTTTCAAATTCAGATGCACTGCTTTTGCTCTGGTTCATCTGTCCAACGGCTACGAAATCCAGCCGTCCCGGTCCGTAGTTTTCTATCACCATCCCGTAAGTGCTGCTATCGCCGCCGGCGAGGGATACCTCAATAGGCGGGTCGTCAATGTAAATCTGCGGTGTGTACAGATGGGCATTGACAGTGATGCTACCTTCGGGAGTGGCGCCGTCGTTGCAGGTGAAATCGAGCGCGCCTGCGTTGTCGCCATAGGCCATCTGGTCGCTGTCGAGGGTGACACCGAAATCAAGACTGTCGTTCGGGAACACGGTCTGTTCATTCAGATCACAGGTCAGCCAGGGATCGGCGGATGCGAACGTTATCCTGAGCAGGCCGCCGCCGTTGTTGTGAATCCGCACCGACTGCTGTGAAACATCACCCGGCTGCAGGCTGTCGAAGACTTCCATTTCAACAATCTGCAACTCCGGCGGTAGTTCGATTGAGAATCTGTGCGCGCCGGGTTCACCGATAAAGGGATGCGTTTCCACCCGGCCGGAGTTGTCCGCGGCCTGAATATAGTATGCTACCTCGCCGATTCCGGACTGCGCCGGAATATACCCATAGAACGAATCCGGCTGGGCGGTGGCAAACAACGGCGCAGAGTCAAACGGTCCGTCGTTGATGCTGTAGAAAACCTTCAACGAGTCGGAGATCAATCCCATGTCTGAGTGGTCGACGATTCTGGCGGAGAGTTCGTAGTCATTGATTGTGTCGCTCTGGTTTGGCAGCGGTACATGAACGATCCACAGCATGTTCGAATCGGGCACGCCCATGGCGCGACAATGCAGGGCGTCATCGTACAACCACGACCCGGGAAAACCGAGCACTTCGTAGCCGGGCATGGCGTCTGAGTATGTCTGCAGGGCCAGGGAGTCGTAGTAGGCGTTGCCGATTGTCGGCACCAGCATCTTGTTGTTCAAAATGATCCCATTGGTATAACCGGCGCCGGAGGGACAATACACCCGCACCACATTGTACGGCTGGCCCCAGGCGCTGGTCATCTGTGAGAGCTGGTCGGCTCGCGCGTTCAGGAGGGCATAGGAGGAATTGCTCGACGATACGTCTTTGACCAGGATGGTGGTCGGACTGAGAAACTTGGCCCATACGTCGATGTGATGAATCCCGCCGGACTCGACATAGTCGAGGGCTGTAAACTCGTTGCCGAGGTAAGCCGTCATAATGGAATCGACCTCGGCGTGCGTGAACGACGGATTTTCGTTATAGGTCATCACCGTTGCCATGGACCTACCCAGACCGTCCGACATGTGGTTCCCACCCGGTGTGGCCAACGGCATCCCGAACACGTTTAAGCCCCAGGCCGCCCCCAACGCTTGCGGAATAACATCATCCTGCGGGCGCGGGCGGTTGTAAATGGGGTCGACAATGGCCATGTCGCCGTTCTCTTCAAAGATGAACCAGGGGCAATAGTCGCGAGTCCAATAGGTATTGGTCGGCGCTATCAGAAAGTCGCAATTGGCCAGGTTGACACCGTAGGCCGAGTACCAGCTTTCGACTGTCGACTGCTGCGAAGCGCTGGACACGATAGTGGTAACCATGATGTCCTCGGACATTTCGGCGATTATATCGTAGGAGATACCGAACGGATAGCGAATTATGACACCCTGCGACCGTTCCCACTCGGCGCTGTTGCGAATACTTCCGGTGGGCGGGGCCGTGGTGACATGGTCCATCCCAATCTCGTGCAATCGCGTAAGCTCTTCTTCGGTGAAGCCGATCGGCAGTGGGTTTTCATCCATGCCGTCGGCGGCCAGGCCGATGCCGGATGTCAATAAGAGGGCGCATAAAAGTCGTAGCCAGAGGTTCATCATCTCTCCAGTCGGTACCGGTGGTGGGTGCGGGTACAATCCGAAATCATAGCGGATCAGCCGCCGGTCTAGAAGGCGACTTTCACCGCGCTGTCTTTTGTCCTAACCGCAACTTGCGGGTTCGTCGTCGCGGCTCTGTCGATCAAAGGTCACTCCCGGTATGGCGGGAGTGACCGTTTCTAACAAGCTTCCAGCCGATCCACCAGTGCTGCCTACTGACCGCAGTGTGGTGGCGGACCGTCGTTGAACATGTAGTCTACAATGTACACCAGGTCGGCAATGTCCGGATCACCACCCGAACCGTCGACATCCCCGGCCTGCAAAGTTGGCGGTGGCGGTCCGCCGGAGAACATGAAGTCGACCAGGAAAACCAGGTCGGCAATGTCCGGTCCGGCGCCTGAGTCGTCGATGTCACCACAGACCCATGGCGGTCCACCGGCGCCCACGTTCAGGTCGACCGGAATGACAAACGGATTGTCGCCCGGGTCGGGATCGTTGGACGAGACCGTGATAGTTGCGGCGTAGCTGCCGCTGTCGAGTTCGACCGCCGTGATCTGGCAGAGAATGGTGTCACTGGCGCCGGGCGCAAGGTTGCCGGATTGACTATCCAGCGACAACCACTGGGTCGGCTTGGCGATAACCACGGCCAGACTGTCGTGCAAGTACTCGGTGGCAAAGGCTATCTCCAAACCGTCGGTGCCGGTAGCGTTCTCGATACCGATAGTACCGGACGCTATATCGAAGCCGGCTCCGATACTCAGGTACTGCAGCTTGATAGTGCCGTCGGCCGAGAGAATCACCTGAGTGGTAATCACGGCGCCGACTGCCGCACCATACTCCGGATAGTTGGTGAACTGAATCACACACTGTCCGCCGGTGGTGTCGAAGTAAACGTGATCGTCGAGATTATCTCCGTCGGTCGGATTCAAGTCGTCCCACAGCCAGCAGATCATGTTGTTGGGCGTGCCAGAGGTGGGTATCGACGTCTTGAACCGTGAGTTCATATCGGTCGATGCAAACCCGACCATGCCGTTGGATGAAATATAAATCTGCGAGTAGCTGTTTTCATAATAGGGGAAGCTGAAACCGAGGTCGATGGGTCCGATGAAATTATCGTCGACCAAGCCACCGATAAGATCCTCGCCGGTTGTCGAGATATCCTGCCAGGCAAACGCGGGTCCACCCGGTTCGTCGGAATCGATCCAGTAGTATCCATAGGTATCCGGCCCACCGGCATTACGCAACACCGGATGGCCGATGTTGGGATTGTCGACACCCTTTTCGTCGACGAAGTCAAAGAACTCTTCGGAATAGACCCGCCTTGCTGGTTCCACCATGCCTGCCTGGTACAATTGATCAAAGACGCTTGAGCGTCCCAGCAACTGCACGGCGTTTAGGCTGTAATTCAGCCCGCCGGGTCCGGCGTTGTCGATCACGATTTCTCGTGAGGTTTCAACTCCCTGGGCCACGTATTCCGTTATCGAGGGCGGGAACACGGAGATAGCAGGAGCGTAGTCGATTCGGATGTCGTCCATATACCAGTCGTCGTTGCCCGAACTGGTGCCGGTCGAGCGCATACGCAACTGGAACCCGGCATGGACCGCTTCGGACGGCAAGGGGATGTTGACATACTCAAACTGTGTCATGACGGCACCGCCGCCGGGATGCACCTGGAAGGTGACCCACTCGCCGAACTCGTTTTTGTAGTCGATAGACAGATCGTCGCCTGTTTCGGGCGGTTCGCCGCCGCCGCCGCACTGGAAGTAGTATGACAGGATGGCGCCGGAAGACCCGGACAGATCAATCATACGGGTGCAGACGGTATCGCTGCCGCCGTCGAGGTTGATCGAATAGGGCGCCGATGGCGGGGCCAGGCCGTTCTGAGAAACAACCGCACCGTAGTTGATAAACCAGTCAGTCGATAAGTCGCTGGCCACGAAAGACTCATACCAGGGGAACACCAACGGAAGTCCACCCGACACCGTGGCCAGCATAGCCGACCCGGATACGGAGCCCTCATTTTGGGACTGCACGGTGATGGTAGAGGAATCTTCGGTGTGAACGTCGGCGCTTTCCGGTATGGCTACTTTGACCATGATGTTGACGGTATCACCAGCCGTTACGATACCGGACGAGGTGATTTGAGTGATACCGGCTTCGTCATAAAAGGCCACATCCCATACACCGCTGGAACGGGCCAGGTCGTATTGATCATCCAGACGACCCTTGTTGACGACGCCCAGCAGATAGGCGGCGGTATCACCGGCCGGGCCGTACTGCGTCTGGAAGCCGGGGGTGAGAGTCATCTCGAAGTCCGGTGGATAGCCTACATAGATGTCGTCGACAAACCAATCATCGTAATTGCCGCTGGTGGCGACGTTGTGGATCATGAGTCGGAAACCTGAGTGGTAGGCATCCGGCGGCAGAGCCAGTTCGACCTCTTCGAACTCAGACATATCGGCACCGTCGCCGGGCTGCTGATCGATCAGATGCCAGACGCCGAGCGAATCCAGATACTCGACCGACAGATTGTCACCCGGCTCCGGGGAATCGCCGCCGCCGGTTCGTTGGTAGTAGTACTTGACTACGACGTTGTTCTCGTTGCGCAGGTTGATCTGCTCCGTCATCAATGTGTCGGCCCCGGAGGGGCTGCCGTCCAGGTCGGCGCTGAAGGGCGCCGATGGCTCGTCGATTCCGTCGGTGCTGACATTGGCGCCGGCCGTTGTTTCCCACTTGGTCATATCGAAAGATGTGCCGGGGAAAGTTTCCGTGAACGGTATTTCCCAGGGCTGACCGGCTGAGATAGCCTTGACCGAGGCGCTGGCGGCATAGGAGCCGTCGGCATTGGAGGTGGCAGTGACCACCACCGAGTCGTATTCATCCTCGTAACTGGCCGGTATCAGCACCCGCACCTGGAAATCAAAGGTGGCATCTCCGACCAAGCTGGCCGTGTTGGATATCTCGGCCGTGCCACCGGCGTCCCAAAGCGAAACGTCCCAGTTGTTACCGGAGTAGCTGAGAGCATAGTCGTCCTCCAGTACGCCGTCGTTGGTAACAGTCAGTCCGAACCAGATAGTGTCGTATACCGGCGCGGTCGACTGGGTGTAATCGGGCCCGAGCAAAAGTCCGTAGTCGATAACTTTGAAACTGAAGGTCTCGGTAGTGTCGACATCACCGGCCGCGTTTCCGGCGCACAGGTAGTAATCGATGTCGGTACCAGCCGCCTGCGCCGGGATGTAACCCACATAGTCATCACCCATGCGAGCCAATTCCAGAGTGTCTGACGCCCAAACCGAGTTGACCTGATACATAAGCAGCAACTGGTCGGCCACCACCGCCGTGTCGGAGTAAACCGTGCAGGTGGCTTCATAGGGGTTCAGGGTGTCCTTGGTGTCGCCCAGCGGATCGTGCAGGATGGTCAGATCTGTTGCCGCCATGACGGTGTCGATCACGGTTGCTTTGTTGTAAGCGGTGACGGTCAACAAAATCGGTACGCCAATCGGCAGCATCTCGCCGATGGGCACGTTCACCAGTCCGCCGGCATCCGTATAAGCCGATCCAAAGAGAGTACCGTTGGCATACAGAGCGCACAGAGCGCCCTCGACACCGACTACCTCAACTTCGTACTCCGACATATTGAAGAAGACGGCCCCGGCGTGGTTGACGGTCATGGCCGCAGGTGTGTTGGTGCGTACCTGCACCGATGGATCACCGAAAATGTGCCAGGTCTCGAACTCGTTTATGCCGGACTGGCCTACCATATCAATCATGTAGCAAGAGCCGTTGTAACTCAGAGCACCATACGAACTCAGTTCTTCAGCACACAAGAGATCGACGATTTCATCCTCGGCCCACATCGGTGGAACCCAACCCTGGTTGATCGACGACATGTAGGTGCCTATCGCACCGGTCGGCACACCGTTATGGCTGGCTCTGGTCCAGGCTTCGGCAAAACAGGTGTAGTTGCGGAATTGTCCGTTGACACAGGCGACACTGGTAATAAACGGCGGCATGTTGTCGTTGACCAGGGCGTTCACGTTGGCGTTGTTAAACCCGGAGGTCGACCAGGCGGTGGTGCTGCCGTGGCCGCAGTAGTTGATAAAACTGCGACCGTCGTTCAAAGAGGCCGAAACCGCCGACGAAGATACGCTGCCGTAAAACTGATCAACATAGGTGTAGGTATAGGCCAGAAGGTCATCCCGTATCAGATCAATGTGTTCATTGTCGTACTCACCATTCTGACCGGGTCCTTCGGTTGAGGCCAGCCCGAGGGCCTGATGGAACCAGGCGGAGTTGGGCGGATTCATTTCATAAGTCAGGGTCCGCTCGACCATGGTCTGAACATGCGTGTTGTTCTCGGCTGAAAAGCGTCCTATGAAAATGTCGGGATACGAGTCGCCACCGGCCACCAATGCAAACATCGGATCGGCGCCGCCACCCTGACTGGTCAGCGTCGTCACTTGGGCGGCATCACCCACCAGCAACACGAAGGCCAGGTTGGTGCTGTCGTAAAAATCCTGGATATAGTTCTTCATCGTGGTGGCATTGTTACCGATGGCGCTGATATTGACCATCGTCGTCTTGATACCCTTTTGCATCTTCCAGTCAACATACGGTTGCATGTCGCCTGCAAAAGCGTCATAGGTGATCACCAGGATGTCACCGAATTCTGAGACCTGCGTGTATTTCTCACCGGCCTGCTGGTAGTTCAAGAACCGTCGCTGATAGATCAACTCAAAATCCGGCGTCGTTATCTCAGCACGGCTACTGTTTTCAAGTACGTTGACCACGCCGGGACCTATCTTTACCACTTCGACCGTTACCGAAGTGTAGACGCGCAGTGTCTTGGTGCCGGGGTTATACTGAAAGGCGTTCAACTCAATCACAGTGCCGCGATAGTCGCGCAGGATGTGCGGGGTGCGAATCTGCGCTATCGGGCCGGGATAGAATTCATGAGTGGCATACACATCACCCAAAGTGTACGGGACACTCTCCGGAAGGATAGTACGGGGGATGACACCTTTTGACGGCGCCACCGGCATGTTGTGGAATTCGACATACTCACTTTTGAGTACGTTGATTTCCATCTGCGCATCATCCGGAATAATTATGCTGCGGCAGAAACGTGGCAAAGCAGGTTCGCCCTCAAGGGCGCGGGTGCCTTCTTTGGTCACATTAATCAGGTTATAATTCTCCCCTGCGATTTCGATGACTTCTCGGTTGAACTCACCGACGTCAAAACGCACGACCGTTCGGTCGCCCGATGACTGTTCGACTAAAACATTGACTCCTTCAATGTTATTGCCGAGGTCCACTTGCTCAGCCGTTATCGACCCTGCGAAACACAGTCCGATCACAACCATTAGCAGTCTTTTGCCCATCGTATACCTCTCTCTATGATTCACAAAAACTTGTTGTCATCTTTGTCACGAAGTACGCTGCAATTTGGCGTCTAATTAGCATGTGTAATTTGTCTTAAGTCTAAGTATACTAAAGAATTCTGTTTTAGCCAAGCAAAAACATGGTTCTCTCAGACGATCCTGACAGCACCACAAAACCGATGTCAAAAGTGCATTACATAGACCGGCAAGTCTGGTGCTGGAACTCAACTGCCTGGAGTTTTTCCGCGACGGATTGTAACGCTGTAAACCAAGGGGCAGAGGCTTTCAAAAAGCCGGTCAAAAAGGCCTGACTCTTAGGTCATAAATCATTACTTTGCAACGAGATATATAGAGTTTTTTAGTTGCTTTGGGAGGCCAAAACGGCTATAATATGTGCTTGATACGGAGACGATTTTGAAAGGAAGCATGTCACACACCTCACCCAACTGGAAAAAGCCACAGGCTATCTCAGGCGTGCTCGACAGGACCATGCGGGCACTGGGTTTGTCGAGGAAGTTCGATGGCTGGCAGGTGGTGAACCATTGGGCTGAGATCGTGGGCGAGAGAGTCGCCGATAAAGCGACCGCCGTTCGCTATGATGACGGCACGCTCTACGTTTCGGTGCCGGACGATGTCTGGCGACAGCAGCTTTCGATGGAGATCGAATCCATTCTCAGGGACGTGCACGCTCTGCCTTATGGACGGGCGGTGCGGGAGATTCGATTGCAACGCGGCAACAAAGGAAAAACCGACTGATGGCTACTGGTGTGAAGCAACTGAGCAAAGCAAAGGATAAAGAGATCGCTGCCAAAACAGAAAAACACAGTTACGATGCGTCGACCATCAAAGTACTCAAAGGACTTGAGGCGGTGCGGCGGCGTCCGGCCATGTATATCGGCGACATTAGTCAGCGCGGTTTGCATCACTGCGTCTATGAGGTCGTCGACAACTCCGTCGATGAAGCCATGGCCGGCTACTGCGACAAAATCCTCGTGGAACTAAACAAAGACGGTTCGGTCACGGTGACCGATAACGGACGAGGCATACCTGTCGAGCCGCCGCCGGGTGAAAAAGTGTCGGCGGTCGAAGTAGTCATGACGGTGCTCCATGCCGGTGGTAAATTCGATCACGAAAGTTACAAAGTGTCCGGCGGTCTTCACGGCGTGGGTGTGTCGGTAGTCAACGCTCTTTCCGAAAAATGTTGGGTGGAGGTCTGTCGTGACGGTGTCGTCTATCGCCAGGAGTACCTGCGCGGCAAGCCGAAAAAGAAACTGGCCAAAGTGGGTGAACGCAAAAAGAGCGGCACCAAAACCTGTTTCTTCCCCGACACTGAGATTTTCAAGGCCACCGAATACAAGTTTGATATCATTGCTTCGCGGCTGCGCGAGTTGGCTTTTCTCAACCAGGGTCTGACTATCATCCTGAGAGACCATCGTGTCGACAAGGAGACGGAGTTCTTTTACAAGGGAGGTCTCTCCGCGTTCGTGCAGTACCTCAACGAGAACAAGACGCCCGTCTTCAAAAAGCCGATCCACTTTTCCAAGAGCAAGGACGGCGTTGAGGTCGAGATCGCGATCCAATACAACGACGGCTATTCCGAGTCGGTCTACTCTTACGTCAACAACATCAACACCATCGAAGGCGGCACTCATCTGACCGGTTTCCGAACGGCGCTTACTCGTTCCATCAACAGCTACGCCACCAAGTACAACCTGCTCAAAACGGGCAAGGGCCTAAAGAACGGAAAGAACGGCAAAAACGGCAAAGGCGGCGTTGCCATGATCGGCGATGACAGCCGCGAAGGGTTGACCGCGGTCATCTCGGCGAGAGTGCGCGATCCACAGTTTGAAGGCCAGACCAAAACCAAGTTGGGCAACTCCGAAGTGCGCGGTATCGTCGAAGCCATCACCAACGAGCATCTGGGTGCCTTCTTCGAAGAGAACCCAGCCGTAGGCAAACGGATCGTCGAAAAAGTGGTGCAGGCGGCCATGGCTCGTGACGCCGCCCGCAAAGCCAAAGAACTGACTCGTCGCAAAACGGCCCTGGATTCGGCCTCGCTACCCGGCAAACTGGCCGACTGCTCACTGCGCGATCCGGAGTCGTGCGAAATCTATATCGTCGAGGGTGACTCGGCGGGCGGTTCGGCCAAACAGGGACGCGACCGGCGGTA
The DNA here is from genome assembly GCA_029860345.1 of Candidatus Zixiibacteriota bacterium. NCBI lineage: Bacteria > Pseudomonadati > Candidatus Zixiibacteriota > Candidatus Zixiibacteriota bacterium. Next base: position 69,426 of record JAOUBJ010000007.1, read on the forward strand.
CCAAGCGATACTGCCGCTACGTGGTAAAATCCTCAACGTTGAGAAGGCGCGCATCGACAAGATTCTGCGCAACGAAGAGATTCGTGCCCTTATCACCGGCTTGGGCTGTGGAATTGGTGAAGATTTCGATGTCAGTCGTGTGCGTTACCACAAGATTATTATAATGACCGACGCCGATGTCGATGGTTCTCATATCCGCACGTTGTTGCTAACGTTTTTGTTCCGCTACATGCGACCGCTGATCGACCATGGGTACATCTATGTCGCGCAGCCGCCGCTCTTCCGTCTCAAGCACGGCAAGACCGAACACTGGGCTTTCACCGACGAGGAAAAAGACCGCATCATGAAGAAGATGCCCAAGACCGGAGTATCGTTGCAGCGTTACAAAGGTCTGGGTGAGATGAACCCGGAGCAGCTTTGGAAGACGACGATGGACCCGGAGAAACGAACGCTCTTGCAGATCACATTGGACGATGCGGCCGAGGCTGACCATCTTTTTTCTGTACTGATGGGCACTGAGACCGGTCCACGCAGCGAGTTCATCCGAGAAAACGCCTCCTACGTCCGGAATCTGGATATTTAGATTAGTAGGTCAGGAGCCCTGTGCTCCTGACATCCACGGGTGGCCCGGACGTTCGTCCGGGTTTCAAGTCTTGTAGGGCGGGTCCGTCTTCGCCTGCGCGCCGCGGCGTGAACCCGCCAAATCGTCAGGAGCACAGTCCGCCACGGCGGACTGACCTACGAAGAAAGGTCTCGTAATCACCATCGATTCTACTAACCGAGGGGAAAAATACAACAAACGAACCCATTGGCAGACTCCGTGCGTGTTGTACGCCCTCGTGTGCCGCGTTGTCAAGGGGCAGACGAGGGCGACCACAAGTGGCTTCCACTTGCCGTCCACGAGCCAGCACCTCAAGACCCGTCATGCTGGCGAAGGCCAGCATCCAGTCTTCGCATCCCAAACTGGATTCCGGGTCCAAGCCCGGAATGACAGAATCGGGGGGCCGCATTTACCCGGTTCACCCTTCGACACCGCACAGGGTGAGGTCATAAACCAAAATAGCGATTTATCGCCGCGAAGCGCAAGAGACCCATTTATGGGTGTCATTCCCGCGTAGGCGGGAATCCATCTTCTTCTTGTAGGTCGAAACCGTTGACCCGAAGGGGTCGCGAAGCGAGGTTTCGACAACCACAGTACCCCACCCAGAGCGCTTCGCGCCGGGTGGGATTCTTGGTGTACCGAAGCGAACCCACCTGTCGCTTCGCTATAGGTGAGGTACCGAAGAAACGCGATTGCCGCGGCGGATTGTGGTCCAGACATGGCAGGTCCGAAGACGGACCTACCCTACAAGACTATACAAAAAAACGGGAGCCTTGGGAGACTCCCGTGCGATACTTCAATGTCTGGGTCAGACGCTACGTATGCACCCTTGTGGCCGACATTGGTAACGGTAGGTCAGGACCCTTGTGGTCCTGACGACATGATGTCAGGTCCGTGAAGGACCTGACCTACTACTGCCAGTCTACATGAAGTCCGACCGCCCGGCCTGCTTGTTGGTGTTGTTGACAATCTCCGATGATTCCATCAGGTTCTTAAACCAACCACTGAACAGCTCCTGCTGTTTGGCCTGCATGATCATGTTGAAAAGTGAGTCATGCATGGTTGTATACTCGGTCAAGTCGGGCGTAATCCGCTCGATCAACCGAAACATGACCACCCCTTGAGCGTGTTCGGTCGGTGGCGAGTATTGTCCAGGTTCGGTCAACGAAAAAGCAGCACCGATGGCCTTGGGGTCGCGACCGATAGCTTTCACAAAAGCACTGCGATGGAACTGATCCGGTGTTTCAACGGTCTCACCGAATCTTTCAGCGGCAGCTATGAAATCGGCGCCGGTCCGGATGTCGGCATAGATTGCAGCGGCGGTATCAAGGCAGAGGCTGCTGACCTTGTGTTTCACGATATCCAGATTGATCTTCTGTTCAACGTCTTCATAAGCAGCGGAGCCTTCCGGGACTCGATCCGACACTTGCAGCACGAAAATGGCCGAGTTGTTTTCCATGACACCGGAAATTTCTCCAACTTCATTTTCGAAAGCAAAATCAGAAGCTGCAATATCGCGCCCGATGAATTGGATATTACGGTTGCGGAAGATCAACCCCGACTCTTTGAGCGGAATAACAGCATCGGCGGCTGCCTTGTGAAATCCGGATGAGAGAGCGGCGGTTCTGAAATCTTCAAGCCGACGGTACAGTCCATCAAGTGTCTCGGCAGAGGCCTCGGCCTTTATGAGAACGTGTGAGCAGTGCGCCTGCAAAACCGGTTCATCCCCCTTGCTTCCGCGCCCGGTGACTTTTTCCTCTTTGTAGCCGTGGTGCTTGATGATATGCCAGCCGAACTGAGACCGGAACGGCTCTGACATCTCACCCTCTTTCATGGTGAAGGCCAAGCGATCGAATTCGTCGACCATGACGCCGCGTGGGAACCAGTCCAGGTCACCTCCCTTGACCGCCGAGCCCTGATCCTCGGAGAACTCTTTGGCTATTTCGGCAAAGTCGGCGCCGGCCTTGATGGAATCATACAGTTGGGTGGCTCGGTTGAAGCTTACCTCCCAGTCGTAGGGGGCGGCTTTCCGCTCCAACATGACAATGCTCAAACCGGCGCGTTCTTCAATCGAGTAGTCATCTCTTCGTTCTTCGAAGAATGCTCTCTTCTCTTCATCAGTTGATTGGGGGGGGGGACGTGAGAACCGATCAAAGCTGACGTCGATCATCTCCACTTTTACTTTCTCGGCTCCATTGGTGAAAAACTCTTTGACCTCTTCTTCCGAGACGTGAGCGTTCTGGATCACCATTTCCTGCATTTTCATTTTGGTCAGATCGGAGCGGATCAAGGGTTCCAACGAGGCCCAATAATTGCTCATCTGGTTATCGGCGAGGGCGTTTAGGTATTTTTGATAATCAAACTTCCCTTCGGTTTGAAAGTAAGGGAGCGCTTGTATGTCGGCCGGCGGCGAGTATTTCAAGTATGCATAGACTTCTTCATTGGTGACTACGATACTGAACTTGGCCACTTGCTGAGTCATAAGCCGATCACTGAGAATCTGGTTCCAGGCTTTCGTCTGCAGTTCTTTGACCTTGTCGGCCGGTAGCTCATCCTCTGTCTGCTGGGCTTCGGCCCGCACCAGGTTGTTGTAGACACTGTTATAAGCCTTCCACGTCACTTCTTCTCCGTTAACAATTCCGGCAACGGCGGATTGCTCATAACCGGCGCGGCTGGACATACCCATTCCCCACTGTAAAACAATCATGCCTACGAAGGTAAGCAGGACGATAACTATGATCGGGAAGATCATTCTGCGCAAGGCATCAAACATTCGTATTTACTCCTTCAGAGGTTTCGATAACACAATCGGCTCACCCGAATCTTTAGACGGTCGCCGCCAAGCCCGACAATATAATGCCGGGCGGCAATTTTTCAACAGAAACCGTCAAGATATTTTACAAAGGCCGTCCTTTTTTGTATCATAATAAAATGAACCATTTTGAGAGATTATCGGCACCCTTATGCTAAAACTATCGTCTATCACCACATCTTTGTTATTGATTGCAGGGCTTTCAGTTATCCCTGGTCTAACGGCCGCAGAAGATTGGCCGCTAAAACGAGAAACCGACCTCTCCTCGGGTTTTGGGGATTTCCGCGACGGCCATTTTCACGGCGGAGTCGATCTGCGCACCGGCGGCAAGATTGGCGCCGAAGTGTATTCTCCGGTCGATGGCTATGTCTGGCGTGTCTACATGTCTTACTCGGGTTACGGCAAGGGGCTGTATATAATGGGAGACAACGGCTACCTCTATGTTTACGGGCATTTGTCGCAGATGACCGGCAAGATTGACCGGCCGGTCAAAGAAGCCCAAATGGCCGTGCAGCGTTACCGCCAGGATATTTATTTTCCCAAGGATTCCATCCGGGTCAAGCAGGGTGAGTTTTTGGCCTACACGGGTCAAGCCGGCAAGGGCGGACCTCATCTGCATTTTGAGAAACGCACCGGCGACAACATCCCCATCAATCCGCTGACCAACGGGTTTGAACTCGACGACAAGACCAAACCGAGTTTCAGTCGCCTGGGAATTCAGATGACGGACGATCACTCGCTACTGCCCAACGGTCGGCGCAAGCTGTTCGTGGATGTCAAGCCATCGAAGGGGCCCGGGCAGTTCGGGCTCGATACGCTTATCTATCTCCATCGACCTTTTGGGCTGCTGGTGGACGGTTATGATCAAATGCGTTCGGGGGGGATGCGGCAAGCGATCTATCGGCTGAGGCTGTTCATCGATGATCGTCTCATGTACGACACCCGTTTTGATTCGGCCAGTTATGAAACCACCGACGCGGTACGGCTGGAGTATGATTACACCGAGGCGGCCAACGGACGCAAACGGGTCAGGCGGCTGTTTAAGATCAGCGGCAACAGTTTCTCAGGCAGCAGCGGCCAGCTTGGATCGGGTATTTTTGGCGCCGATGGAGGTGAGCGGGTGGGACGGCACCGCGCTCGGATAGTGGGTGATGACAGTTTTGGTAATCGTTCGGAAGTCAAATTCGATTTTCTGTGGGGACCTCGGGACTATATATACCAGATGGACTCGGTTATCATGCCCCAGAAACTGAGAACCGAATACTATTTTACTCCGGTTGACGGCTTCGACGAGTTCGGCATCGACTCGGTGGTAGCTTTGCGCAACATACCCGGGTGGTGGGGTCAGTCGAAAGAAGTCCAGGTCATACCGCTTGAGAATGGTCGCATCATCTGCCGGATTGAATCGGATCGCACGCCGACCGCTCTGTTGGCCTTGCATCTGTACTGTGCCAACACGATCATACGTGACAACATTTTCAACGGCTTGCACGAACAGCAAGCAGATCGGGTCAAGCCCTCTTGGGAAGTTGTCGATGACGGTCTGTTGGTTACCCTTGATATCAAGAACAAAAAGGCATCCGAGTCGCGCATAGAACTGTATTACGGCGACTCACTTTTGGGCGTGGAATACCCGCAGTATTTCGACCTGTCTCGTCATATATGTTTTGTGCCGCCGCGTCCTGAGTATGAGCGCATCGATCGCATAGGCGCCGCAATGACACGCGATTCGAGCCACCGTATGCGCGCGTTTTCGGACTCGGCCAATATCCACCGGGTCGGTGGTCGTGACCTGCAGATTGTGTCTGTCGATGATCTCCTTGAACTGACCTTCAACCGGGCCAATCTGTACGAACCACGCTTTATCGAGTTGAAGCGCAATTATTCCCGACACAAATCGGCTTTGCATCTCAACTCGGCCCACTATCAGGTTTTGCCCGAGGCGTTTGTGACGCGAGAGGATTTCCTGATGAAGTTGAGAATCCCCGGTCGAAAGCTGAATGACAACCCCAGCGGTATCTGTTGGCTGGACAAGGAGGAAGACCGCTGGGTTTGGCTGGACAACGAGTTGGCGGGGGATTCTCTGATGGCCACCTCGCTGGGCGGTGGGTCTTTCGCCGCCGTCTTTGATTATGATCCACCCAAGATCCTGCATCTCTCGGTCAATGAAGGTCGTACTTACAATACTCTAAAACCACGTATCGCCTTCCTGGCCGTGGACTCGCTATCGGGAATCGGAGACGATGAGGACATATCGGTCAAGATTGACACCAAGTGGCAGATTGTCGATTTTGATCCGGAGACCGCACGGTGCGAAACGCAACTGGTCGAACCACTCGCACCGGGGCCACACCATTTGGCCATAATTATTTATGATCGCGCCGGTAACATGACAGAACAATATCTCAATTTCACCGTTAAGAGCAAACAGAAGCGCCGCAAACAAACCGGGAGATAAAGTTGTTCTTTCCGATCCGTGACGATGCTCCGACATTTCGCAAACCGTACTTCACGGTTGGGCTGATTGCAGCAAACAGCCTTATCTTCCTGCTGAGCATTATGCAGGGGGCGCGCGAATTTCAAATGATAACCATCCAGTACGGGTTCATCCCATACGAACTGATCTCATCGGTGGAGTTGACGCCGCAGATACCGGCATCGGTCTGGCTGACGCCGTTTACATCGATGTTCATGCACGGCGGCTGGATGCATCTTATCGGCAACATGCTCTTCTTATGGATCTACGGCAACAACATCGAAGACTATTTCGGACCGGTAAAATTCTTGCTCTTCTACTTTGTGGCCGGGCTGGCAGCGATAGCCTTGTATACATTGTTCAGTCCGTCGTCGGATATACCGCTGGTCGGCGCCTCGGGTGCGATTGCAGGTGTGATGGGTGCTTATATGGTACTGCACCCACGAGCGAAAATCACGGTGTTGGTCGTATTCTTTTTCATCCAGTTCATCCAGCTTCCGGCCAAAGTGGTGCTTGGGATTTGGTTCATCTATCAGATTCTGATGTCGGTCATGGGTTCAGCCAGTGGCGGCGGGGTGGCCTGGATGGCCCACGTGGGTGGATTTGTTTTTGGATATTTGGTGATGCGTCTGATGGTCAAACTGTTCGGCCGCGGCACCACGCCCACCGGCGGCCAGCGGGTGTATCGGATGAATTGGTGACCCATAAATGGGTTTCTCGCGCTACGCGGTGATAAATCACTTTTTCGCGCTACGCCCGCATTCGTTTAATACCAGACGTTGTCAAGTTGTCTTCGTCGGGCGGAGTATCCAGGTGCTGGCAGGCGACTCGGCTGACACCGGGCAGGATCGTCCAGTGTCACTTTGGTTGTTCCGCTGTGCGCGAAGCGTAAGAGGCCCATTTATGGACGTCGGGTGGCCGCCTCGGACCTTCACTCTGTGTCATAATAGGGTTTCGCAGGGTCCTGACCACGCCCTAGGCGTGGTCAGGACCCTGCGATTCTCGGCATCGTGTTGTGAGAGAGCAATCTCAAGAACCACCGGTTCACACGTTCGCCTTCGGCGAACGCAGGAACCGGTGGAACACACGATTGCGACACAGCCAGCTTGTTTGGGGCGGAGATAAGAATTGTCACCCCCAAACCGGGTTTGAGGGTACCACCCAGTCGCTTCGATAGTAAAGTGGCGTGTCGGAGTTCCCTACCGTTCACTCGCACACCGGTGGGGGGCCGAAAGTGAACATGTAGTCGACAAGGTAGACCAAATCGGCAATGTCAACCTGGTCGATGCCGTCGATATTGGCCGCAACCATGACGGTCGGCGTCGCTCCCTCGTTGAACATCCAATCGACCAAGTAAACCAAATCGGCAATGTCGGCCGGTGTTCCGTTGACGTCGATGTCGGCGCACATAAAGTCGATAGTCATGGCCAGATGCTGCACGTCGTACAGCAATGGGTCGACGCCGTCAATCGCGCGCACGGTGAACAAAAACTCGCCCGGCGAAGTCGGTGTACCACCAATCTGACCGGACGATGGTTCAATGGTCATACCAGCAGGCAGACTGCCCGCAGTCAGGTCCCATGTGTACGGCGGCGCTCCACCTTCGCAATCAATAGTCGCGCTGTAAGCGCTGCCGGCTTGACCGTCTTCAATCGTGCGCGTAGTGATCTCGATAGTTGGCCCTTCTTCGGTTTTGACCAGCGCGCGAATCAGGAAATTGTAGTCCCAACCCCAGATATCATAGTGGGAACGCCACAGTTCTCCTTCGAGAACGCTACTGCGATGTTCATCCGGCTCGACCCCGGCATCCATGTATATCCACAAAGTATCTTCCGGGTTTGGGTCGACAATGGTGATACCGATATGAAAAGTCTGACCCGGCATGAAAACCAGATTCTTATCCGACAGATCGACAATCAATGAGCCGACGCCTGGGAAGCCACCGGCTGGGATATCGACCGAGTCGATCACGGTCGTGGGAAAGGCGCCGTCGGAATTCCAGATGTACAGCCGACCGGCCGGTGAACCGGGAAAGTATCCTTCGATGGTAGCTGTAGTCAGCGTGCAAAGAGTGGTCGGGCTGAAACGGACGTTGTGACAATCCCAGCCACTGCCTGCAGCGATGGCGCTCATGTACGAAGCGCTGCCGAGATCGTACTGAATGGTCGAGCCGGTCGCTTTCTTTTGTGCGGTCAGAGTTGGATCAGACTGAAGGGTCATTCCGTAGTACCAGCAAACTTCCCAGTCTGCAAAACCGTCGGAGCCGCAATCGGTAAACCACGACTTGAATGCTTCGCCAATTGACAGGCCGTCGCCGAAGGGCTGATAGAAGGCGCCGAAGTTGAGCATCGAGCCGGTCTTGGTGCTGCCGATGGAGCCCAGTCCGTAGGAGTCACCGAAAGTATAACACCCGCCCATATTGTCCATTTCGACATAGCGCGAGTTGGAGCAGGCGAACAGGTTGTAAAAGACGGCGGTCGGGTCCAAAGCCAGGATGGTGCCGTTGTAGGTGTAGCTCCATTGTTCGGACGGGTTCTTGAAACCATGCACGAAGGGTGACGAATGCACGCAGACCTGTATGAACTCGTAGTTGGCCGGTAGGTATCCCTGGTAATCATCAGCCCAGGTGATCCAGTTGTCATTCTCGAAAGTGCGGTCGTTGTAGGCCGTACCGACATCGAGATTCCAACTGACGCCGCCGTCGGCCCAGTCATCATCGATGTATACCAGGGCGCGGTTGTTCACGCCCATCAGCCCGCAGCGGTAGAGATGGTTTTTGTAAAAGTAGTTTAGCATCAATGACACTTCGTCGCGCCCGCCCATGCGGATAACCGAGGCCGTCAAACGACCCATCCAAATCTCGGGCGTGACATCGCCTGAGTGAGACTCGTACAAACCGTTGGCATCGGAATCGACAAAACTACCATCGAGGTCCATATAGAAGAGGTCGATTGGGAATTGTTCGTAATCGGGTCCGTCGCCGCACCATGTTTCGTACCAGGGAATCGGCAGGTCACCAATCAGCACGCAACCCTCCATCCCGGCCTGGTATTGTTGCTGCAAGAAGGTGCGCAGTTCTTCCGGTGTGCCGCCGAGACTGGTGAAGAGTTCAACCGCGTACAACTCCCCGGTCAGGTCCAGAAGGTACTGATCCAGCGCGGTCTGGATTGACGGGTAGAGATCACTGTTGACAATCACGCACATCTTTGTGGAACGCCCGGCCCGATTGTTTGGCTGAACTGTTTGGGATAGCTGAATGCTAAACGGCTCCAGCGGACTTTGAGTGGCTTGCCATTCATTAAAGCCGCTCGGCAATCTGCCCTCAGGGTCCACCCAGCGCGTGATCTCGACAGTGTTGCCGATGGGTCCTGAATCGCCGCTGATCGAGATGGGCGTCTGCTTGTCCGGTCCCGTCCCGGAGGAGGAATCGTTGCCGCTGACGACCGATGTCGTGCCCAGAACGAGAACCGTTATGAGAGCGGACAAAAATGAACGCTTTGCCAAACTCGTGGGTGTTTTCTTCACTTGGATGCAATCCATGTTCTATTCCTGATTGAGGGACCTGCTATGTGTTGGGCCTGTCATTGTCTTCTGAGTCAATATAGCTGGTTGGCAGGCTTTGTCAATGCTTCTGGCGGTGTGGCGGTGGGCTTTAGAGGTGCTGTGTAACTGCCGATACAGGAAGAGATAAGTCCGAAGACTATGGTGTCGACAAACGGTCTTGGATATCGAACTACGATCATCCTTCCAAACGGAATGGTGGTTTTGAAAGACAGCTTGGATGAAGACTAAAGTATCAAATTCAGCCACCACCGATGGTATGGGCTCCAACTCGACGGCTATAGGCGAGGAGTTACTGAGGGGAATTCTCGAATCCACCGCCGATGGTATTCTGGCTGTGAACAGTGAGGGCAAGGCGACCCATCGGAACCGGCGCTTTGCCGAACTGTGGCGAATTCCCAAGGAGATACTGGAAACCGATGATGACAACAAGCTGATTGGCTTTGTGCTGGATCAGCTGGCCGATCCGGACGCCTTCGTGTCCAAAGTGAAAGAACTCTACGGCAGTTCGGCCGAGTCCTTTGATATTCTGGAATTCAAGGACGGACGTGTTTTCGAGCGTTTTTCCTGCCCGCTGTTCAACGCTGGTGAAGTCTCCGGTCGCGTTTGGAGTTTTCGCGATGTTACCGAACACAAGCGGGTGATCGAAGAGCTGCGCACTCAGGAAGCCCATCTGGCCGAGGCCCAGCAGGTTGCCCACATGGGGAGCTGGGAATATCTGATCCAATCCGACGAGCTAAAATGGTCACAGGAACTGGGTCGGGTATTCGGGCTGGACCCGAGCAATCTTATCGGCAATATCCGAACTTATATCAGTTCTGTTCATCCCGAGGACCGCTCGCGCGTGCTCAGAGAAGGTGTCGCGGAGCTTAAAGCGGCTCGTCCGATAGACCTCGTTTTCAGAATTCAGAAAGCCAACGGACAAATCCGGTTTGTTCACCAAAACGGCGTGGTGTCACAAGACAAAGATGGCAAAGTCAGCCGTGTCTATGGTACTATCCATGATATCACCGAACGGCACCGGATGGACGAAGCGAGAAGGTTGGTGTCTTTGATCTCGGAGGAAGCGGCCGAAGGTGATCTGGAAACACTGTTGGGCAAAATCTGTACGCGCCTGGGTGACATAATCGACACGACCAATTTTTATGTCGCTCTTTATGATTCTGAGACAGACACATATTCGTTCCCATTCAGCAAGGACTTGTACGACGGCACCGATTTCGCGCCGGCCCAACTACGCAAGAGCCTGACCGACTACGTGCGCAGGACGGGTCATCCGATGTTGGTCGATGAAGAAGTTCACAATCGACTCAAGGAGGCGGGCGAGGTAGACCTGGTAGGCCATCCCTCACCGATCTGGTTGGGCGTGCCGGTTAAAGCTTCGGGGGAGACCAAGGGTGTGATGGTGGTCCAGCACTATACGGAGTCCAGTCGCTATGGCCGGGAAGACCTGGAACTGTTGGCCTACATTTCCGAATCGGTCGGTCGGGTAATCGAGCGCAACTTCGCCGCCGTGCAAAACCAGGACCTGCGGCGAAAGCTGGAGCGGGCCAAACGTATGGAGTCGTTGGGCATATTGGCCGGTGGTGTGGCCCATGATCTCAACAATATGTTGGGACCTATGGTCGGCTATCCGGAATTGGTGCTCAAAAAACTACCCGACGACTCGCCGGTAAGAAAACAGGTCGAGCGAATCGGTCGGGCCGCCAAGGATGCCGCCGATGTTATTCAGGACCTGCTCACGATGGCTCGACGCGGGCGCTTTGAGACAACCGGCACTCAGATTAACGAGGTTATCGCAGAGTACCTCGATTCGCCCAGCTATCGAAAACTGGCTGCCGCCCGAACGGATGTGAAAGTTCAACTGAGTCTTAGTGAAGATACCGAGTCTATCCAGGGTTCGGCTCCACACCTCTCAAAAGTCTTCATGAATCTAATAGTAAACGCTTTCGATGCCATGCCGAACGGTGGCACGCTGAGCATCGAGACCTCGCAGGAATATTTGAGCAAGCTGCACGGCGGTCATGACCGGCTTCCGCCGCAGTATTATGTCATCATGCGTGTCCGCGACACCGGAACCGGCATCGGTGAAGAAGACCTGGGACGCATCTTCGAGCCGTACTATTCAAAGAAAGAAATGGGCAGTTCCGGGAGTGGTTTGGGATTGTCGATCGTGTACGGCATCGTGAAAGACCACAAAGGATACTACGACGTCTTCTCAAAACTGGGTAAAGGTACTGAGTTTGTGTTGTACTTCCCGGTGGCTTCAGGCGAGCGGCAGAATCCGGTGGCTGGTGACAAGTCGACTTCGACCGGTGATGAGTCCATTCTCGTCGTTGATGATTCGGCGGAGCAGCGTGACCTGGCCAAGGTCCTGCTTTCGCATCTCGGTTACACCGTTACCACGGTTGTGCACGGTCATGCCGCTGTTGAGTATTTGAGTAGGCACCGGGCGCATTTGGTGGTTATGGATATGATCATGGAACCCGGCTTCGACGGGCTTGACACCTATCGCGAGATCATCAAATCAAACCCGGGGCAGAAAGCGATAATTGTGTCCGGTTATTCGGCTACCGAGCGGGTCAGCGCCATGCAGGCCCTCGGCGCCGGAAAGTACGTGCGCAAACCGTACACACAGACCGATCTCGGCCTGGCCGTCCGTGACGAACTGGATCGCGCGGGTTGATATGACGGTGTGATTGCAGGCCGACTGTATCGCCTCTGCTACTCGTCCACACAGTTTTCAATCTTCCCTCCTGGGTTTGCCGAAGCGTCCACCTGCTCATGGTGATTGACAATAGGCTCCGAATCTGTATTATGCTAGGGTCAACTTTTCAAGATGGGCGAGGTTACACGTTCGAAGTATGGAAAGCCAGTGACACGAAATCTACCGACCAATCGCTACCGGCTTTCGGAATATCGTTTCACCCAGCGCGAGGACCGGGCGTGGGCGTTGGAACTCCCAACGTTGTACGCAGAGTTGTTTGAACGGCAGGAACCAGCCCTTTTCATGAAGGCTCAAAACGGATGGCAGGTGGCCAATGAGACGGACGGCCTGAGAGTTTGCTTGTGCAAGTTCTCAGACGAAGAGGTTCTCCAGGTGCGGAATTTCCTGGCCGATTTCGGTCAGTGGGTCGTCCTTGGTCGCGGCCGCCGCTTACAGCCGTTCTTTACAGATGAATTGGACCTGTGTGTGGCGCTTGATCTCAATGCCGACTCGCCCGATGACATGTCACGTTTTGAACGCACACCGATCGGCCAGTTGGAATACCGGGCCAAGTATGAAGAGTCCGAGCGGGCGATGGCTATCATCGCCGAACACATGCACCGTCTGCTAAAGCGGATATATCGTGGGCTGCCCAGGGCGCGATCCTTGTTGACGTACATTCCTTCAAGCGCCCGTAAACGGTATGACCTGCCCAAAGAGCTGGTCGGGCTGCTTGCAGAAAAACTCAAAGTGGCGCCGCTTTCCGACAGGCCGACAGAGGTTGTGCATCCCCTTCTCACCACCGACAAACCAAATCTCAAAAACCTACCGCTTTCCGACAAGATAGCTATTTGGGAAGAGCTTCTAAAGTCGCAGGCTATCGAGTTCGCAACGGAGGTACAAGGTCGGACCGTGGTAGTGATCGATGATCTGTATCAGTCGGGTGTCACGATCTGGTCGTTCGCCGGGTATCTCAAGGCGATAGGGGCAGCTCAGGTGATCGGACTGGTTTGTGTGAAATCCTGTCGCGACACGGACAATTTATGAACGCAGGCACTATCGTTCTTAAGCTAATGCAAACCGAGGGGATCGGAGCTCGGACTATTCTGCGCATCCTGCGGGCGGCTGTGGAGGTCCGGTGTGATCTGGAGGACTTGCTGAAAAGCGAAGAGTCCGACCTGTTTGAACGTTTCCGTATTCCCGATGATCTGGTAAAGAGATTGGGGCCGGACACTGCGGAGGCTACCAATCTGCTTGAAGAACTGTGCGAACATGATGTCCGACTGGTAATGTATGCAACCGATGATTATCCCATGCAGTTGGCACAGACTCTCGAGGACGCAGCTCCGCCGGCCTTGTTTGTCTATGGCAACATGGAGTTGTTGAAGCAGCCGACCCTGGCCGTTTGTGGATCTCGCGATGTATCCTCAGAAGGTCACGAGAAGACCAGCCAACTGGTAGGTTATGTGGCGGGACTCGACATCAATGTCATCAGTGGCGCCGCGGCCGGTGTCGACCAGGTGGCACACAACGCAGCTTTCATGGCCGGGGGTGTAACCACGATAGTACTGCCGGCGGGAATTCTCAGCCTAAACATGACCGATCTGCTTGACGACGCTGTCCAGCATGACAAGCTCCTGGTAGTCTCAGAGTTTTATCCGCGGGCCAAATGGACGACATGGGGAGCCATGCAACGCAACAGTACTATTATCGCACTATCACAAGCCGTGCTGGCCGTGGAGCCGGGCCTGTCGGGAGGAACTTTCGAAGCAGCCAGGACAGCACTGAAACTTGGACGCCCATTGTACTTGTTGAAGAGTGGACGTGATGAGCGGGTGACCGATGGACATCGGTATTTTTTAAGAAAAGGTGCGACGGAAATCAGAATGCAAGACAAAGGTCTGGTCGATGCAGAACAGTTGATCGAGACCATCAGGCGCCGCCACCGATAAATCGCCCATAAATGGGTCCCTGGCGCTTCGCGGCCATAAATGGCTTTTTGCGCTCTGCTCATCCACCTCATGGTGAGCGGAGTCGAACCATGAATTTTCGGTGGATGTGGATAATTACCAAGCCCGTCGGGTGGCCGCCTCAAACCCTGTTTGGGGCGGGTAACAAGGACACCCCCAAACCGAGTTTGAGGGTGCCACCCAGTCGCACGGCGGTGGCTACGCGGCGGTCGGTCACATCCCGCCGGGGCATGACAGGGCCCACCGCAGCAGCCCGGACGGACGTATCAACGAGCCCGATGAATTGTCCGGGACTTTCATGGACCAGTTCAAACTTGCGAACCAAAGCCGTCTTGGCGGTTATAACAGCCAATGCCGTTCACCGTATCTCATCCAGCGATAGTTCTGCCGTTCAAACAACTCTGCCCACGATGGTTTTCGTTAAGTGGTTTAATAGCCGGTGCTATGTCGCCAGACCTGCTCTATTTCCTGATGTTGCAGACGCAGTATCGTGGCTTTAGTCATTCCTGGCTGGGGTTGCTTCTCTTTTGTCTACCGGCCGGGATGCTGTTTGCATATTGCTTTCATCGTTTCTTTAAGTATCAGGCCATTTACAATCTCCCCAGACCGTTCGATATCCGCTTGTCCGGTTTGGCCGAACAGAGTTTTCAGATCGGCAGCTTCGGCGGTTGGATGAAGCTCGCCTTGTCGGTTCTGCTGGGTACCTTGACACATTTCTTTTGGGATTCGTTTACACACCCGTGGGGAGAAATGGCGCAGATGTTTGAAGTTTTCTCAGAGGTGTTTACTTTGTGGGGAATCCAACGCCCTCTGTGCCGATGGCTTCAACACGTCAGCACGATCGCCGGTGCTGTCGTTATGCTGAGGTATGTCCTCAAAGGGTGTCTATTACCACCTCCGGCGGCGATGCGACCTACACGTTCTTCAGGCAGCAAGCTCCTGTTCTGGCTGGTCGGTGGTGTGGTGGCTACTCTCTTTGCCTGCCTGGTGGTTTACTGTTTCGATATCGTGTACGACCTGCAATTGAGGCAGGGTCACAATACAATCTCGGCCATGTCCAGCTTTGGGTTGGCCGGCTGGGCCGGGTTCTTCTACTATGTTTGCATCTATGGTATCCTGTCAAAACGACGAGCCGGTGGCATGGGCGAAACCATGTCGGACGAGTCGTGAGTCCGCCCTGACCACAATCTGAGAACTATCGGGTGTAGGGATTGTAGAAATCGTCGTTGGACAGAGGGATATCCTCGATGTAGACCTTGGTGGTCGGATGACCAGCATACCAAATATCCCAGGCGGCACGGGTGTAGGGCGGGCCGGTTAGCATACGACCGGCATACTCTCCGGCGATGCACCAAAGCACACATCCGCAGCCGGGCACAGCTGCGCCGACAGTGGCCGGATACCACATGCTTTCGGTTTCGTAGTCGAACAAGACAAACGTGTAATTGTACGTCCAACCGCTGGAGGCCAAAGTGAGAACCTGTCCGTCTATTTCTCGGTGGTACACGACCGCCAGGTTTTGCAGCGGTCAGTAAGTGGCGGCAATATGCACCGAGTCGATCTGGTCATCCACCACCTCGTTGGAGATAATGGCCAACAGTGAATAGGCGCGGGTCTCACCGTTCAGTACCAGACCCAGAACCGGAAAGGTACTGCCGGGCGACGGATAGCCGTCATCGCCCGGCGAGAGAAACTCCGGGTTGATAACGGGCGGGAAATGATACGGTCCCAAACCAAAATTGAAACTGTCGGGGTCCATGCCATAGTAATGAACGCCGTATGAAATATCCCACGGCTTGAGCGTCTGATCGACGATTATCACGGTGTCGATGATGCCGGGCTCGGCCTGCGGACAGTCAGGCGGTGTCGGCCCCGAGGTGAACATGAATTCGACCAGGAAAACCAGATCACCGATGTCGATAGAGCCGTCACCGGTCAGATCGGTCTCGCTCAGACAACTGGGCGCCGGTCCGCCCGAGAACATGTAGTCGACGAGGTAGATAAGGTCGGCGATATCGACACCGCCGCTCGGATCATGATCCACGTTGCCTGCATAGGGACCCAGGCAGCAGAGCCATTCAATCACGAAGGCGTCGGCGTAGTCATCGGCCGAGACCCACCGGCCGTCCATATCACCACGGATTTGCAAATAATCGGTACCATCCAACGGCACCGGATGTCCACTCAACCAGTTGCTGTACGACCAGGGCTCACCATTTACCCAGACCCAGGTTCCTTCGATGACGACATCGGTTCCCCCGATCCAGGCTGAATCGGTTTGACTGAGGAGCGCATTCATGGCCAGTTGCTCGGAGTGATCGGTGATAACGGCCAGCCGGGCTCCCATGTTGAGGGCTGAGTCGCGCGCTTGTATCCAGGTCAACGGTTCATCGAGGCGGATCAATTCGAACGTGGTGTCGGCGTTGGACCGAACGGTCGGAGCCAGGACAAGGAGCAAACAGCACCCGGCCACAACGGCGAGAAGTCTTTTAGGTGTCGACGGCTTTTGTAAACGGAGAATCCAGTTGGTCATGCGAATGTTGCTCTATTATCTCGGCGGCACTTCCGTGTTTGATGCCTGCTGTAACAAGTAGTACGACCACCACCCGGTAATGACTGAAACGCCCTGCCACTGCAAAATGTTCCCCCACCTCGCGCTTGTCAACTTGACAAATAACACCATGTTTCTATCTTATGGTATGATGTCATTCTGATACTACTGCACCTCGCAGTTCGATTGTGTCTCGCATTAGGAGGAACTCATGAATCTCAATAGATTGCAAACCGTCGGTCTTTGGCTTGCCCCATGCGTTGTTATATGTCTGTTGATGGGTGTAAGCGCCAGTGGCCAGATACCCCAACTTTTGAACTACCAGGGCCGTCTTACCACCGCCGGGACAGCGATTGACACGGTCGTTCCGATACTGTTCACTATCTATAACGACAGCTTGGGCGCCAATCCACTCTGGAGTGAAACGCACCCTGCCGTCAATGTCGAAAAGGGGCTCTTTGCAGTCATGTTGGGTTCGGTGACCAGCCTTCCGGACGGGCTTTTCGGCGACAGCACTCGCTATCTGGGCATAAGGATCGGCGATGACCCGGAGAGTGTGCCGCTCTCCAGGTTTGCATCGGTAGCCTATGCTTTCAAAGCGGTCCATACCGACACAGCTTCCTACGCCCATGCCACCGAAGGCAGCGGCTGGACGGATGACGGCGCTGTGGTCAGGCTGACCGCCAGTGGCGACAAAGTAGGCATCGGTACTTCCAGCCCGTTTTACCGCGTACATATCACCGGGTCGGAATCGTCACCGCTTTTGAATGTTGAGAAGACCGGTTCCGGACGTGGTATGCGTGTTTACACCACCAGTGCGTGCGCTATCTGGGTGGCCAACGGCGGCAACCATGGCCTGCGCGTCACTCATGCCAACGGTGACGGCGTGCATGTGACATCGGCTGGGGGTTACGCCGGCTGGTTTAACGGCAAAGGGTATTTCAGCGGCAATCTGGGTGTCGGCACTTTGACGCCAGGGGAGAAACTGGATGTCGTCGGCGGATCGATCCGCACCGACGGCCGGTTAATTTCTACGGTGGCTACCGGTACGCCGCCTTTGGATGTCCATAGTGAAACACAGGTAGCCAACCTGAACGCTGATATGCTGGATGGACACCACGCAGCCGATTTGGCCACCGCCGCTACGGAAACGGCAACAGTGGATAATTCAAGCGCGGTCAGTATTTCTTTTTCATCGGCAACTTTCACGACACCGCCGGATTTGTCTGCCACCGTCCTGGTGCTGTCCGGAACCTGCATCGGGTCGACAGCAAAAATCGTCAACCAGAGCGCTACCAGTGATGGTGCAACTTTGACCCTGCAGGGATTCAACGGCAGTGCATTCGTTGATTTGGCTGAATTCGACGAAGTTCAGGTTAGCTACACGGCCGTGCAGTAGGCTATGGATTGGCGCTGATTGGCAAACAGAAATCGACGTAATGCCAGACCTTTAGGTTTGCTTCAAAGGCGAGGGACAGCAAAAGGACTCCAGCAGATTGATCACAGCGCTCATATCCTGAGGGCGTTGGTCCGGACTCTTGGCGAGCATCCCGAGAACCGCGTCTTCGACGCTCTGCGTTATCCCGGGAATGATCTCAGCAAGACGGGTGGGCTGCTCGACAATGTGGCGTGCCAGTACGCTTGAGGTGTCGCCGCTAAACGGGACTTGTCCGGTGAGTAGTTGGTACAGCGTAATGCCCAATGCATAGACATCGGTTCGTGCATCGACCGAACCGCCGCTGCATTGCTCCGGGCTCATATAAGGAGGTGAGCCCAGCACGGAGCCTATCTGCGTGATATGGCTAGACTGGGTTAACTTGGCGATTCCGAAGTCTGATATCTTCGGCACCAAGTCGCCGGTCAGCAGGATATTGGCCGGTTTAAGATCTCTGTGAATAACCCCCTGGCTGTGGGCGTAGGCGAGTCCGCGAGCTGCTGGTATTATGATCGTCGCCGCCTCCGTAGCGGACAAGCGACCGCTGATTTGAAGGTGAGTCGCGAGATCACCGCCGTCCACGAATTCCAACACCATCCACAACCGACTACCAGTTTCAATGAAATCATGCACCTGTACGATATTGGGATGGGTAAGTCTTGCCAGCGCTTTGGCCTCTTGGCGGAATCGAGATGCATACTCATCGTCACCGGTCAATCGCACCGAGAGCTGTTTCATCGCTACCGTACGATCAAGAACACTATCGCGGCCACGATACACAACCCCCATCGCTCCCGCGCCCAGTTCCTTCCCCAGGCTGTAACGTCCCTCATGTCCTACACGAGATAGACTGTTTGTGTTGGTTGGAGTCGAGGTGGCAAGAGGGCCGGGTGGACTGTTTTCGCACAAGGTCCCACGCACGGAATCCACAGCCGTTTCCCCGACGGATAGATGGGGCGCCGACGCAGCTTCGAGTTTGTGCACTGTGGTTTTCAACGCAAGTTCCTGCTCCGGGTCTGTGGTACGAGCCAACGCCTGTCTGTAAAGTGCGAGGCTTCTCGTAGGATCACTTTCCAAGACGGCTGCTGCCTCACCAACCAGCCTTTTTGAGCGAGCTGTTGTTCTCAACACAGCGCCTGGAATGGACAGCCAGAAAAAGACAGCGACGGCGCCTACTGACGTTATCCAGAGAGCTGTTGTAAGCACCGAATCAGCGAACTGCCGAGCCGGGTCTTGTTTCTGTCTCTTGATCAGACCGAAGAACTTCTTGGATGTCTGCGGTGGAAAGACCATGCCGGTAGTGAAATCCACGATCTGTGGTGCGATAAACAGCAGGAACAGAATTGAGACTGCCAGGGCGATGTGCGCCCGATATGCCCTCAGCAAGACTTCGAGTATTACCGCCGGTTTGCGGACTACCTTACGAGCATCCGGAGCCACTTCACCAATCGCTCGATACAGTGCTCGCCAGAGTCGGGTTATTGGGTTGGTCAGATTAGGGGTCATCATAGCCATATACCCCCCTTTTCGGCAGAAAGCCGTCAGTGTTTATGATTGATCTAATACCGCTATCTTTAGGGATCTGTCTTCTGTCCGAAAGCGGCTTTGGTCAGGGCTGTTCAGATTTGGCTGAGTCTTCCGACAATACCTCTAAAGGGTGGCCGAGAACGTTTCGCGGAGAACCTATGAAACAGCCGGAAAACCGAGATTCCACAACCGTTGCCAACGAGCCTGAGCACAACCAACTTTCTCTGGAGGGAGATACCGATCTGGCCGAATCCAATCGCCGTCTCCAGGAAGAAATAGCCGACCGATGTCAGGCTGAAGCCGACCTGGCCATAGCCAATCAAATACTGGAGGCAAAACACCAGGAACTTCACGAGCGCAATGTTGCCCTGCAACAGGTACTGAGTCGTATCGAAGAAGAGAAAACAATGCTCGCCTTCCAGGTTCGGACCAATATAGACCGTCTGATCAAGCCAATCGTCAGGGCTCTTGAGGATAAGGCCGATCCGGTTGAAAAGCGTCAACTGCAATTGCTTGCCACCAGTCTGGAGCAGGCCACCAAGCCACTGGGTGACAAACTACAATCGATCTACGCCAGTCTGACGCCCCGTGAGGTGGAGATCAGCAACATGGTCAAGAACGGCCTGACTTCAAAACAAGCGGGTACACTGCTGGGTCTTTCTGAAGCCACTATCCGCAAGCACCGCCGAAATATCCGCAAAAAACTGGGTATAGCCAACCAACAGCAAAACCTCTCATCGTATCTGAAGACGCTCTGATTCGTCGCTCGAACAGACTACTTTGGCGTAGATCGGCTACGCCAAATGGGGGCTATAATAGACCCTCCTGCATAGGTTGATTTGGGCGATAATCCCAACAAAGGGAATTAGAGGCTAACCGTCCGTTTTTCGACACGAGGGAGGAAACGCATGTTGAAAAGACTCAAGGGGTACTTTCTCACCGCAGGCATTCTGATCCTGATGGCGGGATTGGTGGGACCGGCTTTCGCCGGCAACAAGTCCGGCTCTGATGCCGACCAGCTTATGAAGGAGCTGGACAAGCTGGAAGCCAGCCTGAAAGCCAAGGCCAACCAAAAGGCCGAGGCCAGGCAGGAACAACAGAACCAACTGGCCGAGAAACAGGCCGAATTGAAGAAGAAACTCAAACAAATCGCCAAACTTTCGCAGGACGACAGTATTGGCGAACAACAACTGGTCGATTTGATAACCGAAGTAAACGTGCTTCGCGAAGAGATCAAGCTGCTCTCGGCGCCGGCGGATGCTCAGCCGGACGAGCAGTTGGTATCCGCAGGTGAGCAGGATTTACTGCTGGCTTTCGATGGACCGACCGATCCGGAGCATGAAGCGGTCGGTGTCGAGGGTTTGGAAATCTCCGGATTCTTCGATGTCGTAAACACAGTTCAGACCTCAGCCGAAGACAAGAACCAGTTCGGCCTCGGTCAAGCCGAAATAGGACTGGCCAGTCCCTTGAGCGATCGGGCTGTAGCGGAATTGGCCGTTGCCTATAATGCCCATGACGGACTCTTTGAACTGGGCGTGGCTGTTTTGGACATTAACATGTATGAAGGTGAGCAGTTTGTTTCCTCGGTAAATATCGTTGCCGGACAGTTCGACGTCCCGTTTGGCATCGACCTGAACTACTATCCTTCGCCTGATCGCAAACTGGTCAGTGGTCCCATGGCTGTGGCCATGACACACGACGGCTGGAACGATCTTGGGTTCATCTTCAACGTAGAAGCTGCGGCGGGTAACTTGGTAGTTTACGCGGTCAACGGTTTTGAATCATCGGCTGAGGTGCTCGACGAAGTGGCCACTCTGGCCGCCGGTGAAGATGTATTCGAAGAGATCGACACCAGTCCGGCCAATGCCGTCGGTACCCGGATCGGGATCACGCCGGTCGAGGGTCTGGAAATCGGTGGCTCATTCGCCAACGGTTGGAACCTGTCGGGTCGTCCGGAGATGAGTTTGATGGGCGCCGACGTTCAATACTCGGTGGCCAGTCTCGATTTCAAAGGTGAGTACATCTCTCACACGGTTAACCGTTCAATCGCCAAGGAAACCAACAGTGGCTGGTATCTCCAGTCGACTTACAACTTCCCGCGCGCCTTCCTGACCGGACGGTATGGGTCTTTCCAGCCAGATGAAGGAGATGCCGTCGGACAGTATACGTTCGGCGCCGGGTATGCAGTGGTGGACGCCGTCGAACTGAGGTTTGAGACAATCGTGCACGACCACAGCGATGAGAACAGAAACACGTTGCAAATGGTGGCGAGTTTCTGAGACATGCTGAAAGTACACAAATAACAGAAGCTGAAACATAAAAGTGGGAGCAGGACAATGAAAATCGGACAGAAACTAATCGGAGCTTTCCTGGTCGTGGCCGTCCTTACATTGTGCGCGGGCGGCGTCGCCTACTGGGGTATCGGCCACATGACCGATGCAACCAACGATGCCAACACACGTTTGCATGACGCTATCGATGCCAACAAAGTCGCCTTCTGGACCATCAAACAGTACCAGAACCTGGCCGACCATGTCATTAACCATGAGGACGCAGCAATTGAGGAATTTGATCATTCTGCTGAGCAGATGGATCATTACCGTGATCGATTGGGCGAAGTCATAGACAACGAGCAGGAGCATGCCTGGTTTGCAGAACTGGTCAAAGCGGACGGCGAATTCGACGGTGTCTTTCGCGAGCAGATTATGCCGGAAGTAGCCTGGATCAAGGAAGAGCACATCAAGGAACTCGACGTCGAGGCTGATAAGTGGATAGGTGTTATTGATGAGATGGGCACCAAGATAGGTGAGTCGTTCTATGAAGAGTTCAATCAAGCGGTCAAGAACAATGACTCCAAGGAAATCGCCAGAGATGCAGAACTTCTGCTGGCCGCCGTGGAGATGCGTTACTGGACGATCAAACAGTACCAGGTTGCCGCAGATCTGATTATTAATCACAACCCGGACGCCATCGTTGAGTTCGGCAACGCCGTCGAACAGATGGACAAGTACCGTGACATCGTTCGGTCGGGGCTTGATCATGACGACGAAAAGGCATGGATGGCCGATCTGATGGTGGCCGATGAAGAGTTCGATGCTGTTTTCCACGAAGGTATCGTGCCGACGGTGGCCCGTATCATGGAAAACCGCATCATCCAGGCGGACGTCGCGGCCGATGAGAAGATGGCCATTATTGAAGAGAACACGGCCAACATTGTCGCTTCAATTGAAGAAGAAGCGGGTGAAGCGGTGGATGAATTCGTTTCTACCGCGTCAACAGTTACCATGACGGTTGTCATTGTCAGCCTGCTGTCGGTGGTGATCGGCATCAGTCTGGGCTTTTTCATCTCGCGCGGTATTTCCAAGCCGGTCGGGCAGATGGCCCGGATAGCCGACGGAATCTCCACCGGTGACATTGAGCACAACGTCGACCACAAGTCGAAGGACGAGGTGGGAGTGTTGGCTGATTCTTTCCGGAAACTGATTGACTATATGAAAGAACTCTCAGGTGCGGCCGAGACAATCGCCAAGAACGACCTCACCGTGCAGGTCGAACCCAAGTCGGACAAAGATGTACTTGGTAACTCGTTCAAAACGATGGTTGCCAACCTGACCGGCATGGTGCGCAAGTTGGGTGAGAACGCCAACCAGTTGGTCTCCGCGGCTACCGAGATCGCCTCGACTTCCGAGCAGATGTCGCGCGGCTCCAACGATCAGGCGCAGCAAGTGGGACAGGTATCTACTGCCATCGAAGAGATGAGCGCCACTATTGTAGAATCATCTCGTAACGCCGGCGAAGCTACCGAAGCCTCCAAGGGCGCCTCGGACAACGCTACCAGCGGTGGTCAGATTGTCAACGACACTATTCAGGGGATGCAGAAGATTGCCGACGTAGTCCGCGAGTCGGCCGACTCAATCGGCAAACTGGCCAAGTCGGCTGATCAGATTGGTGAGATCGTCGGTGTTATCGACGACATCGCCGACCAGACCAACCTGCTGGCTTTGAACGCTGCAATCGAAGCAGCCCGGGCCGGTGAGCAGGGTCGCGGCTTCGCGGTCGTGGCCGATGAAGTTCGCAAGCTGGCCGAACGAACCGGCAAAGCGACCGGCGAGATCACCGACATGATCAAAGGAATCCAATCCGAGACCGAAGAAGCAGTGGCCTCCATGGAGACCGGTGTTCAGGAAGTTGACAAGGGTCGTGAGCTGGCCGACAAGGCGGGCAACAGCCTGACTGAGATCGTGAATATGTCACAGCGCGTCATGGACATGATTCAACAGATCGCCACGGCTGCCGACGAGCAATCATCGGCCGCCGAACAGATCTCCAAGAATGTCGAAAACGTTTCATCGGTAACCAAAGAGACAGCAACCGGCGCCGAGCAGGCCGCGGCTGCTGCCGAACAGTTGAACAAAAACGCAGAAGGTCTCCAGCAGATCGTGGCACAGTTCCAGGTCACTGAGAATGCATAGCGTCCGTTAGCAACTTTTCGATCTTTCGCTGCAAACCAAAGCGGGTGGACATTTCCCCACCCGCTTTTTTTGCGATAGGGCCGCGGGTGCTGGGTGCAGCGGTTCTTCTTTCTTGACCCCAATGCTTTGTCGCACCAATATGCGGCATGTCTACGTCGGGATTTCAAAAGATCAAAGAACCAGAGTCAGACATTCCAGGATCGTTGCCGTCCTTTTGGGGAGCCTCGCGTCGTGAACGAATACTGGTGACACTGATTGTTGTCGCTGTATCTGTGCTCTTGTATTTTGGCTGGCGGATGATGTGGTTTCTGACCGATGATGCTTTCATCGCTTTTCGATACGTCAGCAACAGTCTTCTCGGCCACGGCTATGTCTGGAACGCACCGCCGTTCAGACCGGTTGAGGGATACACCAGTTTTCTCTGGGTTGCTTTGCTTGATATTGTATGGCGGCTGTTCGATGTAGAGCCGCCGCGCTCAGCCAATATCATGTCGTTGTTGTGTGCTTTGGGTTCTCTCATGGTTGTATCGATGGCCGTGCTGCGAATGAAACTTACGGCCGGTCTTAGTCGTTTTCGGCTTTGGTTCTTGACCCTTATCCTGATTGGTATTGTCACCAACCGGACCTTTCTCACCTGGAGCAGTTCCGGACTGGAGACAGCCCTTTTTAATCTGACTCTGTTGTCGTGGGTTGTGGTAACACTTTTCGGTGCGCCCGACAGACATCATCGCTTGTTTTTCATGACCACAACGGCGGCTCTGGTATATTTGTCCCGCCCGGACGGTATCCTGGTTGTCCTCAGCACCTGCTTGTTATTGCTCTTTTCGCTACCCAGGGTCATCAGAAAAGGCCGGTTTGATTTCAGATGGTTGCTGTCGATCACATCTCTGCTGATCGTTCCGATCCATTTGGCCTGGCGCAGATTGACATACGGAGAATGGTTGCCGAACAGTTATTTTGCCAAACATGTAGCAGCCTGGCCGGAAAGCGGTGTACGTTATCTGGCCTCGTTTGTGCTCGAACAGGGTCTCTGGGTCTATCTCCTGGTTTTGGTCACAGTGGGGTATCTGAGGCTTAAGAGACCAAGCGACCGACGCCAAGACCATGGCTCCATCTCAAGACCATCGGTTGAGGCCCGGATTGTCATCGCGACGTTGCTGTTGCACCTGGCTTACTACACTTTCATAATAGGTGGCGACCATTTCGAATATCGTGTCTACAGCTATCTGGTACCGTTGATTTTCCTGTCGCTGTTGTCGTCGGTAAATTCCGGAGGTTTCAGAAGAATGACAGCCGTCGCATGTTTCGTGCTCGTCATTTTGGTATCATTCCCCATTGCGTGGACCCATTGGTCGCTTACCAGAGAGTTTGACAGCCGCCGGCAGGCCCATATCATGACCGTGCCGGTGCACCCCAGTTTTCCTACGGGCTTACAATGGTATGCGAAACCATTCGACCATCTACAAGCCTGGCTAATCGAGCGGCATGTTTGTATGCGTCGTCAGGAGCATAAGTTGTTCTATGAGTATCAGACACGGCGATATCCATCTCGCGATGCAGGAGAAAAGGTCCACCCGGGAGAATATCCGGTGATGGCGCTGACTATGGTCGGTGTGGCGGGCTGGGTGTTTCCGCACGTTAACATTATCGATGAGTATGGACTCAACGATTATGTCATCGCTCGGCACCCGCCGGTTGATCGCCCGCATCGCTTGATGGCCCATGATCGCCAGGCGCCGCCCGGCTACGTGGAGGCGTTTGAACCCAACCTGATCGTGGCCGCCGATGAACAGATTGCTCGATATCCCCGCCGATCAGAGTTGACCGCGCAAAAGATCAGGGATACCGAAAGGTACTACTGGGAACTGGTGAACCGGGACCGGGAGTAGCTATGCCAGGTGATCCGGGACCTTTCGACTTATCCACTTCACTGTTGTGTTGGGTCTTGATCCACCGCCGTAGGCGGGTTCGCTTCCAATGACGGGGTATGTGGCTCTCTTCAAGACTCCCGTGGTCGGATGAGCTATCCTATTAGGTGCTATTCTCCCAAAGCTGAACCGGCGAACGATCTCATGTCCGGGTATTCAAAGTCCGGGATGGCTTCGGCCTCGGGAGTGGCGCCGGAGCCTGTCTGGTCGTGGCGTCGGTTGATCCAAACCGTGGTCAACCCGACTTTTTGGGCAGGAACGATGTCATGATACAAACTCTGCGCTACGTGTAGAATTCGTTCGGGCGCAAGTCCGAGTCGTTCGATGGTGTAGTGGAAGTTATTTATCGATGGTTTGTATGAACCTATCTGCTGTGCAGTGAAGACGAAATCAAACTCGATTCCCAAGCGTGCGGCCGATGCTGCAAACAGGTCATCGTCAATATTCGACAGGACGGCCAACTTGTAGACTGACTGCAACCGGCGTAAGGCCTCTGGCGAATCCTCAAAAGGCGGCCATGAGGTCACGGATTCGGCGAACACATCCAGTTGTTGCTCGGTCGGCTTGAAATCGTATTGCTTGCCGAAACCTTCAAGTACACGGCGTAGAATCTCACGGTAGGTTTGATACGGACCGTCCTCCGCCTCTGCTTCGAGGGTGGCGTATTTTTGAAGCAGTTCGTCGCGATTGAGATTCAAGCGGTGCGATGCCAGTATTGGTACCAGAGAGGCGTTTATGCCTTGTTCCCAATCGATCAGGGTTCCGTAGCAGTCGAAGGTCAGGATTTCAAAGTCTGAGAGTTTTCGCATATAGTCTCTCACCTGCTTAATGTGAGCTTGCCGCGTCGTCTCACCTGACGGCGGAGTCTCCTCGCAATGACGGCCATTGCAGTTTATCCGGCACCACTGAGAGTCGTCACAGCCAACTGTCCCGCCCGCCGGGCCGCTTCGAGATAATCAGGGTGGTCGTTGACCTCTCCCTTCTTATTCACACCTTTGGCCACAATCGTGGCAACGAGTTCAGTCTTGGTATATTCGAGAGTATCCTTAAGCATACCGACAGTGTGACGTGCAGTGGCATCTTTGTTGTCCTCAAGCGGCACGACGACAATGGCCCGTTTGCTTGCAAAGTCCACATACTGACGCGAACCGTACCAGCGATCAATGAACGCCTTCAACCAGGCGGTCGGCCCCCAGAAGTATACCGGTGTACCGAGTACCCAGATGTCCGAGTCGTTCATTCGGTCCAACACCTGCCCCAGGTCGTCGTCAACGATACAATGTCCTTTTGTCTTGCAACCTTCGCATGCTGTGCAGGGGGCAATTGTCAGCTTGCTCAAGTGTACTTTTTCGACCGAGGCGCCTTCGTTGGCGGCGGCGTTCAGGACTTCGTCGACCAGCAGATCGGTATTGCCGCCTGGTCTGGGTGAACCAACGATTCCCAATACACGTCGTGGCGTGGGTTTTTCTGTTGTCATCTTCTTCCTCACCTGTTCGGTGCCTTCTTTTGTGTTTGTAGTGCCGGCTAAGTCCCCGCCTCCAAAAGAGTCCTTAAGTTTCTGGCCAGTCGCGACAGATTCTTCGTAAATGGGAACTCGGCAAGAGCAACTTTCTTGGCCTGTGGCAGTCGGCTGAAGTCTTTGTTATCTACCAGCAACTGCGTCTCGCCGGCGGTAAACATGATGCGCGCGTCAACCGTTTGAGGTATCTTTCTGTTGACCGGACAAACGTCCTGACACTTTAGGCAGCCAACCAGACAGTGATGCCATGATGGATCAATCCACCTCGGGAACTCCCGGTTGCTTTCGTTGTGATAGGTCAGACAGCGCTCGGCTGAGATCAGGAAGCGGTCTTCGGTGATGGCATCGGTAGGACAGCCCTTAAGACAGGCTTTGCAGTCGTTGCAAATGGGCATCACTTGGGCGGGTTGCCAGTTGTCCTGGGCGCATGGCAGATCACTGAAGAACGGAATCAGTCGGTGATAGCTCCCCAGGCCGTCCACATAGGATATGTTGTTTTTGCCGTACCGAGCCAAGCCGCTACGAACAGCCAGCAGCTTTTCCGGGACCCAGGCCGACTTGATCAGGTAACCATGAGGTGTCAGCACAGACCTGAGCAACTTACTTACATCGTGGTCGATTTGGTGCGAGTAAGTTGGGGGGATGGCTACCTGGTGCGATTTTCCCTTCCATTGAAAGGTCATCGCCGAGTGCGGGTGCGGCACGGCCACGATGATAATCGACTGGGTGTCAGCCGGGCCGGATGAATGGTCGAAGTCGAACTCGGACAGTTCTTCCGCGTAGAGTCGACCGTCTATCTCCTGGCTGTCTCGTCGATCATGCAATTCGGTTTTCAGTTCCTCCAGGCGTTGAACTCGGACAACAGTTCCGTGCCAGCCGCGCTGATGCAGTTCGTCACATATCACTCTCCAAGGACGGGATGGCTTTGTCGGTCTATCAGCCATTTCAACTCCTGAATCTGGGTATTGGCACAACCGGCGGTTCCACGAACTTAACGGCGCCGTTGGTCGGTTGCGCGGCGCGTGCTTTTGACCGGATGATCATAAACACAGCCAGGATTACGATAACCGAACAGAAGAAGGTCCAACCGCTCAGCGCCTCTCCCGCCACAAGAGCACCCAAAACGAGTGCTATTACCGGGTTTACGAAGGCGTAGGTGGCGACTTTCGACGGTGTCGATGCGCCTATCAGCCAGATGTAAACGGCAAAGGCGCCCGATCCAACTGTGATCAGGTAAGTCAGGGCCATCCAGGACTCAAGCGTGGTGGCGCCGACGTCATAAGAATTAAACTCTCCGGTCAAGGCTGAGGCCAGCAGAAGAACGCCGCCACCGACGAGCATCTGCATCGACGCCCCCAGCAGTTTTGACGATGGCTGTTCGGCGTGTCGAGAGTACACCGACCCGATGGCCCAGGACATGGTGGCCAGAACAATCAGCAGAGCGCCGAATTTATCGATCTCACCGACCCCTCCGATATCGGTTGGGTTGATCAGCAGGGCGACGCCAAAGAATCCCAACCCCAAGCCCGCAACCACCAAGCGGCGCGGTTTGATACCATTGGGACGTAACCAGTCGACCAGCACGATCCACATGGGAACCATGGCCACCAGCAAGGCGGTCAACCCAGATGGTACCGTTGTTTCTGCCCACGTTACCAGGCCGGTACCCCCGGCGGCCAACAGAGTACCGATAACCGATGCCGTCCACCAGTGTTTTGGACTGGGCGCCGCCACACCTCGAGCCCGCATCCATGTATACATAATCAATCCACCAACCATGAACCGAATACCGGCCATCATGAACGGCGGTATACTGCCCACGCCCAGGCGGATAGCGAGATAGGTAGACCCCCAGATTATGTATATGGCGGCAAAACCAAGGGCGATCTTGAATTTCATGTGTTCTGACATAGTCTACCTCCAAAGCAGGATACGAGTATCCTCTCTGAGATTTCAAGCAACTGGGTGGCACCCTCAAACCGGTTTTGGGGGTGGCGATAAATAGCTCTCTTGCGCTACGCGGCTTGTGATTCCATCAAGCAGTGCATGGGGCAGTGTGCGCGTAGCGCCATGAACAGGCTTGCCTGCTTGCCTGTCAGTTCGCGCTATTTACCGGCAGGGACACGCTTTCCTTGACCGTTTCCAGCACCACACTGGTGCGGCTGGAGCGGACGCTGCCTATGGTTCCGATCTTTTCACGCAGCAGTCTGCCCAGCTCTTCATTGCTGTCACACCGCAGTTTGACCAGATAGCAGTCTTCGCCGGCAATGTGATGTACTTCCAGAACTTCGGGAATGTCGGTCAAGCATTCGGCCGCACAGATTTCACCCGGACGCTCATCGGTGCGAATGAAGACAAAAGCTGTCACCCGATAGCCGACCTGGCGACCGTCGAGGTGAGCATGATATCCTTTGATAATCTTGCGTTTTTCCAGCTTGCGGATTCTCTCGAGAATACCCGACGGGGCCAGTTCGAGTTGGCGGGCGATTTCCGCATTGGTCGTTCTGCCGTTTTCCTGTAGAATCGACAGGATTTGGCGATCTGTATCGTCGATCATATTCATAATACCTCCATACGCAGAATATACTTCATTGTTCCAGAAAAACAAGGGAAAAAATGAATATTATTCTGAGAAAACAAAGATATTGTGACTTTTCGTTAAGCAAACTGGACAATCATGTAGTAATCGTCGCATTTTCGTTGCTTTTCAGGTCGATGCCACCTGGCCATACGACTGACTGCGGCAAGCCGTTATCCATAGAGCCGGCAAATTGGCCGATGGCCGATAGATGTGGTCTGGTTGGCTCAAACCTACCTGGGTTTGATTCTCCGGGCAATCACAAGTCCGGTTACAGCCCATATAACGGCGGTCTCCAGTGACGCTAACAAGACGGTCCGGGTTATTTCCTGCGCAGTCAGAGCAGTCAGCCAATGACCACTGGTCGACAGGAACAGCCCCAACCCACCAAGGAGTCCGGACAGCAGGATTTCCTTGCTCAAAACGATCTCACTTTCCAATTGTAAACCAGTCAGTCTTTGATTTCTGTTACAGAAATGAACGCGAAACGTTGCCGTTCGAACGCTAACCGCGATGGGATCGACCTTAGAGCATCGTGAACGATTATTCGGTCGAAGCCGGAATGCGGTCATCGCATTTGCCTTATTGGCTTGCTGTGAACCAATTTTTCGCTTGACGCGCGATGCGATGGACCATAGATTAGCCGTCTAGCAATTGTCACGTCCAGTCGATCTCAAAGCGTTCGGGCGGGAAAAGCCGGACATGTCCAAGTGCAGCAGCAGGGTCCGCATTTTATGGTGGTAGTTAGAAGCATCTGTTTCACGACGGGAGAAGGCTCGGTTGAATCCGTCTAATACACAGCTAATCAGAATTATATTGACCTAAAAAGACAGGGCCTTCGGGCCTTGAGCCTCTAAACCTTTAACCCTACTCACTGGAGGTGAGACAATGATCTATTTGATCGAGCCCACCCCTACAATGCAAAAGGGATGTCCCTTGAAGGGCTGCACAAACCTGTGCAAGATTAAGCCCTTGTATGGGATAATTGTCTAGTTTAAGAGGCATTGTGGTTCGGTGTGGAGCCATCCGGCTCCACATCGACCAACTATTTCGCGCAGATTACCAGGAGTCCAGTATGCCAAAGCCCTCTCGATACAACCATTTTCAACGTTGGTCTGACGAGCATTACTTAGCCTTCAACGCCCGTTCGGGAGCGGTGGCATTGATGACGGAAGACAACTACTCCGACTACCTCAAGATCGTTGAACAACTCAAGTCGTCCGGCGAATCGACCTTGTCCGACGACGGCAAGGAACTGTTGGAGCAACTGAAACATGGTCAATTCATGTGTGCGGACGATTTCGATGAAATACGATCTATGCAGTTTCAGCAGAATATGGTCCGCTACGACACTTCGGCTTTAGGATTGGTGATCGCTCCGACTTTGGCCTGCAACATGGCTTGTGAATACTGCTACGAACCTTCCAAGCAGGATCGTATGGCGGCTTCGGTTGTCGAGAGTATCATCAAGTGCGTCGAGTCTCAGGCTGAGGGAATCAGGCATCTCGATATAACCTGGTACGGCGGCGAGCCGCTTCTGGCCATGGATGTCATTGAAGACCTTACGGAGACCTTCCTTGATCTGGCCCAGGAGCACAAGTTTGAGTATACCGCTTCGATGATCAGTAATGGGTACCTTCTCACCAAGAAGAACGTCGACCGGTTGGTGGAACTGAAGGTTCGAACGGTGCAAGTGACGATTGACGGGCCGTCCCGGTTCCACAACAAGAAGCGCCCGCTCAAGAACGGCCAGGACAGTTTTGAAACTATACTGGGAAATATCGACTATGCATCATCGCGTATAGGGATCGGCGTCCGAGTCAATGTAGACCAGAGTTTTTCGACAGAAATCGTGGCTGAACTGTTGGAAGAACTCAAGGCGCGAGACATGCAGCGGAAAGTGGGTATTTACTTTGGCCAACTCGAACCTTCCACAAGTGTCTGCGCCAATATAGCTGAGTCGTGCTACGGAGCGATCAGCTTTGCCGGTGCGGAAACCGAGTACTACCGGCTTCTGCTGGAGAACGGTTTCCGTGTTGAGAAACTGCCCTCCCCGATGGCCGTCTTCTGCATGGCCCAGGGGGTCAACGGATTCGTCGTCGATCCCAAGGGTAATATCTGTCGGTGCTGGAACTACATCGGGGACGAACAACGGAGCATGGGTCACATATCGGATGAGATCAAGTATGACCACCCCAATTTCATTCAACTGTTCGACGTTAATCCGTTCGAGCTTGCCGAGTGTCGGGACTGTTCGGTCCTGCCGGTTTGTATGGGTGGTTGTCCGGATAGACGAACGTCGCCCGACGCAGGGAAAGACGAGATGTGTGAAAGTTGGAAATTCAATTTGGAGCCTATGTTGGAGACGATCGCGGCCTCCTGCATGCGCGCCAGGCAACAAGCCGAAACCGAGAAGGAGATGCAATCGTGAGCGAGTTTAAATGCTATCCCCAAGTTGTCGTATGGGAGGTAACCTGGGCGTGCAATATGCGGTGCATTCACTGCGGCACTTCGGCCGGTAAGCAAAGAGCGGATGAGCTCAGCACCGACGAAGCGCTGGCTTTGATAGATGAACTCAAGGAATTGGGCACCGATTCCATCACCATTTCCGGCGGTGAGCCGATGTTGCGCAAAGACTGGCGTGAACTGGCCAGGCACATCAAAGAGAGCGGCATCAAGCCATATATCATAACAAACGGCTTTTCCGTCACGCCTGAGGTGGTTCAGGAAATGAAGGATATCGGCTTTACCAACATCGGTGTCAGTCTCGACGGCACCGACCCGACCCATAACTACATCCGCCAGAACCCCAAGAGCTTCGACCAGGTCATCAACACCATGAACCTGCTGCACAAAGAGGGTCTGCGTTTTTGCGCCATCACTCAGGTGTCGAACATAAACCTGAAGGAACTGGATGCGATACGAGAGATACTTGTCGAGGCCCATTGCCCGGCCTGGCGCATCCAGATGACCACGCCCACGGGTCGGATGCCGAAGGATATGGTACTCTCTATGGAGAACTATCCCAAGCTGGTTGATAAGATTCTCGAATTCCAGAAAATGGACGGGATTGCCATCGATGTCGGTGAGAACATCGGGTATTTCGGCTGCAAGGGAACCGAGCTGCTTGACGGCGAAGCCTACTTCGGTTGTTATGCCGGAACGCGGGTGGCCGGTATCGAATCCAACGGTGATATCAAGGGCTGTCTCTCAATGCCTGAAGAGTTCGTCGAGGGCAACATCCGCAACGGCGGGTTTGCCAAAGTCTGGAATAAAATGGACGGCTTCAAATACAATCGATGTTTCACTCGCGAGTCGGCCGATGGCGCCTGTCGCGAATGCGACTACCTGCCTTTATGCCGAGGCGGTTGTACCACGACCTCGTGGTCGGCGTCCGGCAAACGGGCCGATAATCCGTTTTGCATGTTGCAGGTAGAGGCCAAACAAGGTATCGTGCCGCCTAAGCATGAAGGCATCGACCAGTTGCTGGAGCAATTTCGGGAGTAGGCGGGAGATCGGCAACGGAGTGAGCAATGAATCCAAAATACTCTTGGCCTATCCCTCCTGTTTTCGGTATTCGGAGCAGGTAGACAGTCTCGACATCAAGACATCTCTGTTGTGGCTGGCGTCATATCTAAAACAGTTTCATCCGGTGGAGTATGTCGATTATGAGCTTAAGATCGGTCGTCCGGCCAGCCAGACGCAGATTCGCCGATTCGAACGAATAGTCCGAAATGATCTGTCATCGCGCGACTTCGATATCCTCGGTATCTCCTGCTGGACTTCATTGTCTTACCAGTCTTCGCTTGCCGTGGCACGAATCTGCCGGGAACTGTATCCCGACAAACTGATAGTGGTCGGCGGCTACCACCCGACAGCGTTGCCCAACGAGTTTATTACCGAGGACAAGTTGTTTGACTATGTGGTCTGCGGGGAAGGGGAACACGCTCTGGTTGATATCGCGCGTCGCTTGGCCGACACCGGACGTCCCGCCAAGACGGAGATTATTCAGGGACCGCCGCTGAAACTCGAAGAGTTTGTTCCCTACAATTGGGACCTGGTGGAGCCGATTGTCAGGCAGCACGCCGTGAACGGGGTGGACTGTTTGTACATCTTTCTCGCCCGCGGTTGTCCCTTTCGGTGCAGCTTCTGTATGGAGCCTCTGAAAGATGCTAACTGGCGGGCGCTGTCGCCGGCTGAGGCGGTCGCGCAGATCATGGCGGCCGCTCGTCGCTTCGAGATTCGTTCGGTCGGGATAGCCGATGCCTGCTTTGGTGTTCGTCCCGCCTGGCGGCATGAGTTTCTGAACCGCATGGTCGAAGAGCAGCCGCCCTTTTGGGTGATCTTCGAGACACGCCCGGAGTATATCACCGAGGAGGACATAAGGCTATTGACTCATCTGAAAGCAGAGGTGCAGTTCGGCGTTGAAAGCGGGTCGCCCAGCATGCTCCGGCTGATGCACAAGAGTCGCGCACCGGAGAAGTTTCTGGGTGCTTTTGTACGGGCCAGCCGGGAACTGTCCAGTCACGGCATTGTCCACCGGGGCAATCTGCTTTTCAACCATCCGGGCGAAACACGCGACACGCTTGATGAAACATTCGCATTCATTGACAGCTGTCTGGCACCCGAACATTCATCTCTCATGTGGGTGCCCCATACCTACATGCACTTCCCGGGATGCGAAGTTTACGACCATCGTGAATCCTTTGAAAACAAGTACGGCACCCGCTTTGATGCAGGTGACTGGTGGCTCGGTGACAGCGACCAGTATCAGGCCAGCATGGCGCTGGTACCGTCTGCAAGCCTGGACGGCGAAAACAGAGAACTCTGTTGGCGAATGATGGAGCCGCGTATGGAGAAGATGAAACAGATCCTTACACCTCAAGCCTTCAGATTTGCCGCTAACAAATACTACCCCTATTGGCAGGATGACTACCGCTATCAAAACGTTTAAGCGGCTGTGGCGTTACCTGCGCCCGTACTGGCAGTTGGAACTGTTGACGTTTATAACTATGGTTCTGATTACCGGGGTAACTCTGGCCGTCCCGTTGTCCATACAATACATGATCGATGATCTGATCCCCGCCCTCAGTGCCGCCGAACAATTCGAACTGAAGCCGATCGTGTTGTTTGGTCTCGTCCTGGTGGCCATATACTTTTTCAACGTGCTTTTCACCTGGATACGTGACTATCTCATCGGCCGAATCTCGGCAGGCATCGTGCGCGACGTTCGTTCCGATCTGTTCTATCATCTTGAACAGGTATCTCTGCGCTTTCACCATCGGAACTCGGTGGGCGAACTGATGTCACGCGTATTGTCGGACGTCGACCGAATTCAGGAACTCATGACCTCGGTACTGTTAATGTTCCTGGCCAACGTTCTCATGCTGGCAGCCATTCTGATATACCTGCTTCAGGTCAACTGGGTGCTGACTCTTATTGCGTTGATTCCCGTGCCGTTGACGATACTACTGTCTCACTCCTTCGGACGCCGTATGCACCGGTTGATCCACGAATATCAACAGTCTTTCGCCAGACTGTCGGCCCGGCTCCAGGAAGCCTTGTCGTCACTCACCACCGTAATCGCTTTCGGTCAGGAGAAACGAGAGAGGGCGCGGGTCGACAAAGAGTCTAACCGATTGGGCGGGTGGATTATCAGATCAAGCGTTACCGCCTCGCTGTCGTCCAACCTCATTCACTTCGTGAACATGCTGGGACCGATAGTCGTGCTGGCCTGGGGCACCTATCTTGTGGCCGGTGGCAGCGTCAAGCTCGGCGCTCTCATCGCTTTCTATCTGTTACTCACCTACCTGTACCAGCCCGTTCAGGATTTGGCTTCGATCAATGTCGAGATTCAGTCGGCATTGGCCTCGGTCTATCGGATATTCGAGTATCTGGACCTGGAACCGGCGGTGGTCGAAGACAGTAGCCCGATCTGTCCCAAACAGGTGCACGGCCAGGTGGAGTTCAACGAAGTACGATTCTGGTATGAGGAAGACGGATTCGTGTTGGATATCGAACGACTCAATGTCCAGCCGGGTGAGACAGTTGCCGTGGTGGGTCCGTCCGGCGCCGGTAAGACAAGCCTTATCAACCTGCTGTTAAGGTTCTTCGACCCGCAGAAAGGCAGCGTTCTCATCGACGGCATCGATATAAAACGACTGGGCTTGCACAAGCTCCGGGGATCGATCGGGCTGGTCGAGCAATCACCGGTTTTGTTCAAGAGCACGATCTTCGAAAACATAGCCTACGCCAACTCGGGTGCCACCGCCGAGCAGGTACAGAATGCTGCGCGCGTAGCCAATATTGCAGACTTCGTCGACGCATTGGACAATGGATACCAGACCGAGGTGGGTGAACGCGGCGTTACCATGTCGGGTGGTGAGCGCCAACGCATCTGTCTGGCCCGGGCGCTGTTGAAGGACCCACCGATTCTTATTCTGGACGAAGCTACCTCGGCCCTTGATTCCACGTCCGAACAGTTGATCCAGCAGTCTCTGCGAAGTGTGTTGACCGACAAGACGGCGATCATTATTGCTCATCGATTGGCCACGGTACAGTTTGCCGACCGGATATTGGTGATGGAGAACGGACGGATCGCTGCTTCGGGCACGCATGATCAACTGATGACCGATTCGGATACTTATCGGGAGCTCGCCGCCAACCAGATGATCTCGTGACAGGTGTCAAGCCCGTTAGGGGCGCGACCCGTGAGAGCCGTCGCGCGGGGTCGCACGACGGCACCATAAGGTACGCACCGTTCGACTGCGCTCAGGGTGACAGTGTATGAGATTGCCGCGTCGTCCCGCGTGGCGCGGAACTCCTCGCAATGACTGGTGATGGGCTTTTTCGATGTGGTCTTGCAGTTTTGACATGCGGCAGATGTGGACATCTGCCGAGCACAGGAGTCCACAAAGATACGCACCCTTCGACTGCGCTCAGGGTGACAGGCAAGCCTGTTTTTTCGCGCTTCGCGCGTTGTCAGGACCGCGAAGGGTACTGACCTACAAGATGAGATCGCCGCGTCGTCCTTCTGCGATGGGTGGCCGTCTCAAACCTTGTTTGGGACGGGAGTCGATATGCGAAAAGTCACCCCCAAAGACGCTCTGAGGGTGCCACCCGACGAGAGCAGGATTGTGAGCCACGTCAATCAAATAAGTGGTCAAAAAAAGTACCAATCTAAACTGGATCGGCAGGGACTTCTTTGGGGACTCGCGATTGCGTCAACCGCCAATCGGGCAACGATTTAGAGCTCTTAGGTTCAAGCGAAAAGTTGACCCGGTTATTGGATGGGCTGAAGAACCTGAAGACACCCGTAATATGGCGCCGCTCAGCCCACTTTCCCCTTGACAAAAAGCGGTGGGTAGGTATCTTGCTGCGTGGTGAGTTAGGTAATCTGATTGCTTTACTCCATTGACTCCTTACTCACTTGAGATAGGTTAGAAACCGACCGGACATTTCGAAAAGGACGAACCGGACGGTGTCACAATGTCATCTGAGATTACACAGCTTCGATAACTCGAACCGGCCATGTGCAGCCGGAATTAATAGTGAGGACACTATGTTAGGTAGATCACTCTCACCCACTCGGGGTAAGGACTCAGCAGTAATTGGACTAAGGTGGTCCATTATTTATAGCCTGGTCGGGCTGTTGGTTTTCTTCGGCGCTTCTGCTTTCGCCGCCGAGGTTGCAACCGACGCCCCCAACTACCTGATCGGCACCACGGTCGATATCGACGGCTCCGCCTTTGGTCCCGATGAGTTTGTGACCGTTCAGGTTACCGAGTTGGACGGTACGCCGATAGCCGGCGCCAGTGGTATGCCCTGGTCGGTGTCAAGCGACGCTCTGGGAGGTTTTGTCACTACCTGGCTGGTGGATTATCAGGGAACAAGCAGCGAATTGCTGCTTACGGCGACCGGACAGGAGTCAGGCGCCACGGCTTCTACCACCTTTGTGGCCGGCAGCACAAATCTTGACCAGTTGCAGAACGGCACCACCACTACCGCTCCCAAATGGGCCAACGGCAATATCAACTCCTCCAACTCCTGTTACAGCGAGGGGCGGGTGGTACCCTATCGGGCCTTTATTACGGCCGACACCGGTTCGCACTTTTTCACTATTGAGATGGAGTGGACCAAGGCAAACGTTCACGCCTTTGATTATCTGGGCAGTTACGATTTTAGCGAGGACTCAGCAATCACGCTAGCCGGCGGCCCATGCGGCGATTCCGGTACGACAGCGCCCGCCGATTGTGTCGCCCCCACTGACTCACTGGTGTTTCCGGACCCGGACACAGTCTCGAATTATTCCGGCTCGATTCCGGGAGATTTCTATCCGAGCACCTATGAGTATAATGACACTCACTACCTTATGGCCTACAACGCGATTATCGACTCGGTCGGTAAGTACTACTTCGGCGGCACCGCCTCCGATCGCACCTGGTCGGTCGAAGTATACTACACACAAGTTGATACCGGAACGGTCGGTTTCTACTGGGGTGGTAATCTGTCTCAGGGTGACACGACTCATTGGGGCGTAGGCAATGGCTCGGCTTCGGTCGCCGGGGCGCCATACCACATGCGAATGAAAGATTTTGATGGCGGCGGTGGAGCCAACCAGGATCGCAGTATCCAAAACGGCACGATTTGTCTGCCGCCCGAAGGCGAGATTGTGATTGATGCCGATTCGCTTTGCAACGATCTCGATTCCACTTACACCGCATCTGATACCTCCGGCGGCGGTGCCTGGCTGTGGTCTGTCACCAATGGCACTATCGTGGGAGACAGTACGCTCAGTTCGGTCGACTTCACGGTCGATCCGGGAGCAACTTCGGTTACTGTCCATCTGAATGTTTGTAATACGACCGGTGGCTGTCCGGGTGACTTTTGTTGTGCCGATTTGGAGGTGACGCTTCCGACCAAGAGTTGCTGCATTCCGCCGGTAGTCAGTTGTCCGTCGGATGATACTCTGTTCGTCTGTGACCTGTCTCCAATCTGTGTGGACGGGTTTACAAGCAGTGACGATGACGGAGACCTTGCCAATTGCACCGTATCTCTTGGGACTCTCAATGGAACAGAAGTCTGTTTCACGCCGGTTGAAGGCGCCAATACTATTACCTACATCTGCACAGATTCCTGCGACCTGGCCGATACATGCGAAACTACGATTTACGTGGTACTCAACAGTGCGCCCAACACTCCGACCTGTCCTGCGGGCGTTGACTTGGTGCTCTGTGACCTGACCGACTCGATTTGTGTCGACGGTTTTAGCTGCAACGGTGATCCTGACGGCAATTTTGATTATAGCTATGCTACCGGCGGAGTGCTTAACGGCGGCACCGTCTGTCTCCTGCCGGTTGAAGGTGCTAACGTCATTACCTACATCTGTGTCGACAGTTGTGGAGATTCCTCATATTGTCAGACAACTGTTAACGTGACGCTCGACACCACCGGTCCCGAAGTAACATGCCCGGCCAACATCTCGGTAGTGCAGTGTGATCTTACCGATATCTGTATCGACGGTTTCAGCAGTGTCGGTTCGGTTAGTTGCTCGGTGGACCTTGGTACTCTGACCGGCAGCCAAGTCTGTTTCACGCCGGTTGAGGGTGACAATGTCATTACATACACCTGTGTTGACAGTTGCGGCAACGAGTCCAGTTGTCAGACGACGGTGAACGTGACGCTCGACACCACCGGTCCGGAAGTAACATGCCCGGCCAATGTCTCGGTGGTGCAGTGCGATCTTACCGATATCTGTATCGACGGTTTCAGCAGTGTTGGTTCGGTTAGTTGCTCGGTGGACCTTGGTACTCTGACCGGCAGCCAAGTTTGTTTCACGCCGGTTGAGGGTGACAATGTCATTACATACACCTGTGTTGACAGTTGCGGCAACGAGTCCAGTTGTCAGACGACGGTGAACGTGACGCTCGACACCACCGGTCCGGAAGTAACATGTCCGGCTAATGTCTCGGTGGTTCAGTGTGATCTTACCGATATCTGTATCGACGGTTTCAGCAGTGTTGGTTCGGCCAGTTGCTCGGTGGACCTGGGTACTTTGACCGGCAGCCAAGTCTGTTTCACGCCGGTCGAGGGTGACAATGTCATTACATACACCTGTGTTGACAGTTGCGGCAACGAGTCCAGTTGTCAGACGACGGTGAACGTGACGCTCGACACTACCGGTCCGGAAGTAACATGTCCGGCCAATGTCTCGGTGGTGCAGTGTGATCTTACCGATATCTGTATCGACGGTTTCAGCAGTGTCGGTTCGGCCAGTTGCTCGGTGGACCTGGGTACTTTGACCGGCACTGAAGTCTGTTTCACGCCGGTTGAGGGTGACAATGTTATCACATACACCTGCGTTGACAGTTGCGGCAACGAGTCCAGTTGTCAGACGACGGTGAATGTGACGCTCGACACCACCGGTCCGGAAGTAACCTGTCCGGCCAATGTCTCGGTGGTGCAGTGCGATCTTACCGATATCTGTATCGACGGTTTCAGCAGTGTCGGTTCGGCCAGTTGCTCGGTGGACCTGGGTACTTTGACCGGCACTGAAGTTTGTTTCACGCCGGTCGAGGGTGACAATGTCATTACATACACCTGTGTTGACAGTTGCGGCAACGAGTCCAGTTGTCAGACGACGGTGAACGTGACGCTTGACACTACCGGTCCGGAAGTAACCTGTCCGGCCAACGTCACGCTGGATCTATGCGACATCACAGAAGTGTGTATCGACGGTTTCAGCAGTGTCGGTTCGGCCAGTTGCTCGGTGGACATTGGTACATTGACCGGCAGCGAAGTTTGCTTTATCCCGATTGAGGGTGACAATGTTATTACTTACACCTGCGTTGACAGTTGCGGCAACCCGTCCAGCTGTCAGACAACGGTAACAGTGAATCTAATCCCCGGCCTTGCCCCCCCAAGCTGTCCGCCCAGCCAGACCGTCCAGGTGTGTGATCTGAGCCAGTTGTGCATTGATGGCTTCATCGCCAGCAGCGGTTCGGTTAGCTGTTCGGTGGACCTTGGTACTTTGACCGGCAGCGAAGTTTGCTTTACGCCGGTCGAGGGTGACAATGTTATCACATTCACCTGCGTTGACAGTTGCGGCGTTGAAGCCAGTTGTCAGACGACGGTAACCGTAGATATAATTCCAGACCTTGAGCCTCCAAGTTGTCCCCCAGTTGATACTATCCTGGTGTGCGACCTGAGCGAATTGTGCATCGACGGCTTCTTTGGTAGCAGCGGTGCCGTTAGCTGCTGGGCGACTCCAGGCACGCTGACCGGTACCACCGTCTGCTTCACGCCGGTCGAAGGCGACAACGTTATCACCGTCGGTTGTGTCGATGTCTGCGGACGGACAGATAGTTGTCAGACGACGATCCACGTGATACTCAACAGCCCCCCGAACGAGCCGACCTGTCCCAATGAGCAAACGCTGTTTGTGTGCGATCTGAGCCAGATCTGTATTCCCGGTTTCGAGTGCTGCACCGATCCGGATGGTAACCTGGAGTCGTGTGAGGTAACAGGTGGCACGCTCACCGGCAGCACGGTCTGTTTCGATCCGGTTGAGGGCTACAATACGATTACCGTTACCTGCACCGATTCATGCGGCGCAACTTCCAGTTGCACACGAAGGTTCAACGTTGTTCTCAACGCTCCACCGGTGGTGACCTGTCCGGGAGATACTTCCATTATTCGGTGTATTGTAGGTGACACGGTGTGTGTTGGGGCGTTCAGCGCCACCGACCCTGATGGCAACCTATCATCCACTCTTCTTAATGGCCAGCCATACACTCCAGGCGGTCAGTACTGTCTTGAGCCCGACTCCGGCGCCAACCTGCTCATATTCACGGCCATTGACTCCTGTGGCGCCAGTGCAACCTGCACCACCATAGTTGATGTCGAGGCCCTTCCGGCTGAGGATTGCGATCTGTGTCCGTCGATTACGATCGAAAAGACCCACAATGCCATCCAGGGTTCGCATGAATATGTGGCGGTCACAGTAGACTCAAGCG
The DNA here is from genome assembly GCA_029860345.1 of Candidatus Zixiibacteriota bacterium. NCBI lineage: Bacteria > Pseudomonadati > Candidatus Zixiibacteriota > Candidatus Zixiibacteriota bacterium. Next base: position 111,577 of record JAOUBJ010000007.1, read on the forward strand.
AGATTCCAATGGGCGGCTATGACATCTTGATCGCCTATGATGCCTCAGCGCTGAATCTGCAAACCGTAATCCCCGGACCGCCGTTCTATGATCCGGCTCCGGACGGTTGTGGATGGGAGTATTTCGTGTACCGCTATGGTCCTTGCGGCGCTTGTGCCGGTGGCTGTCCTTCCGGTCAGGTCAGGGTATTCGGTTTGGCCGAGACCAACAACGGTCCCAATCATCCCGACTGCTTCCTGCCCGCCTCCCTACCGGCGACTTTGTTTACGCTGGACTTCCTGGTCACCAACGACCGCACTTTTGAGTGTCAGTATATCCCGGTCAGGTTCTTCTGGTGTGACTGCGGTGACAACACGGTGTCGTCGGTGAATGGTAATATCCTGTATATGGCCGAGCATGTGTACGAGTTCGAAGGCACTGAGATTACCGACTCCACCTTTGGCTTCCCCACCTACTTCGGTCCGCAGGAGGGGTGTCTCGATCCCGAGCCGGGTAAGCCGACTCCGCACACATGCCTGACTTTCACCAATGGTGGTGTCGATATCGTATGCGCCGACTCCATCGATGCCCGTGGTGACATCAACCTTAACGGCAACGCCAACGAGATAGCCGACGCTGTTCTGTTGAGCAATTACTTCATTCAGGGACTCCCGGTGTTCAATGTCAATGTCGACGGCCAGATTGCCGCTTCTGATGTCAACGCCGACGGAATTACGTTGTCGGTGGCCGATCTTGTGTACTTGATCCGCATCATTGTCGGTGATGCTCTTCCATACTTCAAGCAGGCACCAATTGTCGTCGGAACAGACCTTGCCGGCGGTGTGTTGAGCGTTAACGCTTCGCTCGGTGCCGCCTGGTTGGTAGTGGAGGGTGAGCAACAGCCTCACCTGCTGGCATCCAACATGGAGATGAAGTACGGCTACGACGCCGAGGCAGATTTGACCAGAATCCTGGTCTTCAGCCTACAGAAGGACCAGACTTTTGAAGGTGCCTTCGTAGCCGGGCTTGAAGGTGAATTGGTCAAATTCGAAGCTGCAACCTACGAGGGTATCCCCGTAACGGCGAAACTGGTTCCGGATCAGTTTGCCCTTTACCCGAGTTACCCGAATCCGTTCAACCCGGTTGCAACTATTGCCTTCGCATTGGCCGAGGCGGCCGATTATGAACTGACCATCTACAACGCGCTGGGTCGCGAGGTGAAAACCTTCAAGGGTCACAGCAGACCGGGTGTGGTGGAGGTTCAGTGGAACGCCAACGGTCACGCCTCAGGCATCTATTTGTACCGCCTCAAGGCAGGTACCTTCTCTGAGACCCGCAAGATGGTGCTGTTGAAGTAACCGCGCGGAACATAATAGCTAACAAATGGGACAGTGCCTGTATGGCGCTGTCCTTTTTTTTGTGCCTACTGAACTGAACAATGTCAGGGTGAAAACTCCTTCATGGATTTGATAGTTGTCCGACGTGCTCAGCTTTGTGTTCTGATCCGAGAAAGGTATGCGTATGGTTGGAGTGCGTGAGTTTTGGTGCGGCAGGCAGGAGTCGGCGATGGGGCCGTTGGCTGGTAAGGTATCTGGCGTGTGCTGTCGACGATTTATATGTCAATGGGATCGGACAGGCTTTGGGAGTTATAACCACTCTCAGAGCCACTGGAACCTCGCGGAGTCTTTGATATGTCAAGCGACAACCTGGGTGGGGAAGAAACTAATGCGTCGACCGTAATGGAGCCGCCGCAACAAGGTGCTTCCAGACAATTGAAACTGAGCCGGACGACAGATGTCAAAGCTGATTGCGTCCGACTGGAAACCTGTCAGACATTTCTGGACAGTCTTGAACCAGTGGCCCTGCTGCTCAGGAAGGGTACTCGTGAAGTTGTAGCCTGCAACAAGGCGGCCAGGGAACAGGGTGTTTTACCGGGAAAGACGTGCTTTGAAACATGGGGACAATCAAACAAACCATGTGCGTGGTGTCAGGCGCCCAAACTGTGGAAGACGGGCCGAACGGTCCGGCAAAGCCACCGCCGAAATCACCGACATGATCAAGGGTATCCAGTCTGAAACCGAGGAAGCGGTTCAATCGATGGAGACCGGTGTCCAGGAAGTGGACAAGGGTCGTGAGCTGGCCGACAAGGCAGGTAACAGCCTGACTGAGATTGTCAACATGTCGCAGCGGGTGATGGATATGATTCAACAGATCGCTACGGCCGCCGATGAACAGTCGACAGCGGCCGAGCAGATATCAAAGAACGTCGAGAACGTGTCCTCAGTGACCAAGGAGACAGCGACCGGCGCCGAACAGGCGGCCGCCGCGGCCGAGGAACTGAACAAGAACGCCGAGGGCCTAAAGCAGATCGTGTCCCAGTTCCAGGTCAGCTAACCCGGAGATTCATTTGTCATACTACACTGAGGTGGGAAGCTTTCGGGCTTCCCACTTTTTTTTGTGGTAGCCGGTAGCAAGAGTGAAGCGGCCGCGGAGTGTTTCTGCGGCTTCACGACGTGGCACCAAAGCGCGAAGCGCAAGAAACCGATTTATCGGTGCCGGATCACGACCCCGGCATCCGGCTGTGTCTCACACCTGAATAGGGTAACTCGATGACCCCAAGTGATTGGCGCAAGCAAAGTTGGGAGTTGCCCACCAGTTTTCGTCAGCACTCTTTTGGAACCCACCGGAACAAGTGTCCATCCAACGACCCGAACAAAGATTGATTATCTCCTCTTTTTTGACTATCTTGTATTTGGAGTGAGGGTATCGCGGAAAAATGAGAATTCGAGACATAATCAACATTGCGCGTCGACTGCATTTCAAAATAGCGCTCTTTGTAATCCTGACTATCATCGTTATTTTCGGTCTGTATAGCGCCTATTACTTCTATAGTTACCAACGAAAACTGACCAGTTTGGAAGCGCAGGCTTCCGAGGAACTTGGCCGGACGCTGACCTCCAGTCTGGAGATAGCCATGCTCAACAGTGATCTTGAGTCGATCCAGTACAGTATTGAGGAGGTCTCAAAAAACGAAAACATCGTCCGCGTGTTCCTGCTTAACATGGAATCGGTGGTAAAAGCATCATCGCAGGCAGATTTGATCGGGCTGCACATGAGCACGCAGGATTTGGGCTGCAGCGGCTGCCATGTGAGTGGTACCGCCCCGCCGTCATCAAGGACGATCTCGCTGGACTCAGAAGAAGTTTTGCGGGTGGTGACGCCGATCATGAATAAGCCGGTATGCTTTTCCTGTCATGGTGATACCGATCGATTGAATGGTGTCCTGGTGTTGGACCGATCCCTTCTATCGATCAAGACCGAGATTGTATCAAATCTCAAACTGGCCGGGGGGGTTGCCGTCGCTTCGGTTCTGGTTATGATGTTCTTGTTCCGATGGTATATCAAACGGCAAGTGATAAACCGTGTTGTCTACCTTGAATCTTTGGCCCGACGGGTAGTCGGTAACGAGCTGGACCTCGATATCGAGCTCAATGGCCAGGATGAACTGGCCTCACTGGCCGGCAGTTTCAACGACATGAAGACGTCGCTGAAGCTGTCTATGCAGCGAATCGACAACCATCGCAACTACCTGACTCATCTGCTGGAGAATTTGATTGACGGCATTTTGATTGTCGATGATCTTGAACAGGTGGCCTTTGTTAACAAGGCCTTTCGGGATATTCTGCATTTGGATCAATCGGCTGTCCAGGCCGGTGACCGCATGGATCTCAAAGAGCAGCCGCTGGACCGTATCGCACCTATCCGCAGTTTGATCGCACTATCGCAGGAGCGGAACACAGCCGTTAAAGAGGTGGTCAAGTTTCAGATTCCCGATGAACCACTGAAGCATCTGGAGGTGCATGTCGGCAACCTCATATTGCCCCCTTGGTTAAAGCCGGAGGTCATTGTTGTCATCAGGGACATAACCGCGCGCGTGACTTTTGAGAACCAGGTTTATCAGGCGGAAAAACTGGCCACTATCGGGCGACTCGCGGCCGGCATCGCTCATGAGATCAACAACCCCATGGCCTCCATCATGACCTGCGCCGAGGGGTTGCTCAAAAGCGAACCGGCGGTCGAAGATGGAAAACGCAAATATCTGGACATCATAAAGAACTCCGCCCGACGCTGTAAGATCATAACCCAAAAACTTCTCGATTACTCGGCCGCCTCCACTATGCGGATGGATATCATTGATCTGGATGAGGTTCTGCAGGAAGCGGCATCACTGCTGCAATTCGAGGCAACAAGAAAGCAGGTCCAGATGAGTACGACCAAACCGGCCACAATGCCGGTCGTCTCCGGCTGCAGAGATTCGCTGGTTCAGGTTTTCGTCAATCTGATTCTCAACGGTATCCAGGCGGTCGAGCCGGGCGGCGTGGTGCATGCCAGTGTGGAAGTGGGGGCGAAATCGGTCGATGTTACGGTGGAAGACAACGGTCCCGGAATCGATGAGGAGAATCTCAAGCGCGTGTTTGATCCCTTCTTCACTACCAAACCGATCGGTGTCGGCACCGGGCTGGGCTTGTCGGTAAGTCAAGGCATTGTCAAGCAACACGGCGGGAGAATGGAAATCCTGCAAAGCACGAAAGGCTCGACATCTATAATGGTGACACTCCCAACGGTACAAGATGAGCGGCAGAGCCATGACTGAAGAGAACCTGGGCCGGATCCTGCTGGTAGATGACGACGAAGTTTTTGCCGAAGTATTCGCCAGCGAGCTGACGCGCATGGGATTCCAGGTAGAGCAGGGTTTCGGGACCGATATTGTCTCCCGCCTGGACAAGGATGAATTCGACATCATCGTTCTCGACATTCTCATGCCCAACGTGAGCGGTCTTCAGTTGCTGAAAACAATCAAGAACAGTCGACAAGACCTTGACGTCATTATGTTGACCGGAAACGCCACCGTTGCCAACGCGATTACATCGATGAAGGAAGGGGCCTACGACTTCATCACCAAGCCGGTGGAACTGGACCGCGTTGAGCATATACTCAGGCGATGTATGGAGAAACGGCGGCTTCAATCGCAAAACCGGACGCTGGTGGACCGCATGTCCGATCTCAGTGACGGCCGTTTGATTGGGGACTCATCAGCCATCAGGGAGATTCGATCTTTGATAGGTCGTATCGCAGACTCGGAATCAACAGTCTTAATCCATGGTGAATCCGGCACCGGCAAAGAGCTGGTGGCCAACCTCATTCATAAGAACTCTCCGCGCCGAGCCAAGCCGTTCATTATTGTCGATTGCACGTCGCTTCAGGAGAACCTTCTGGAATCGGAACTTTTCGGGCATGAACGAGGCGCCTTTACCGGAGCGGTGACCAAAAAGCACGGGATTTTCGAGATCGCCGACGGCGGCACGGTGTTCCTGGATGAGATCGGTGACATTTCTCAATCGTTACAGGTCAGACTGCTACGGGTAGTCGAAACGAAAAGTTTTCGGCGGCTCGGCGGCAATGACAGAATCAACACCGACGTGCGCTTGGTGGCCGCAACCAATCGCGACTTGAAGGATATGGTGCACAAGCGGGAATTCCGGGAGGACCTGTACTACCGTATCAATGTTGTCAACATTTCGCTTCCGCCGCTTCGTGAGCATCCCGATGATATACCGCTTTTGGTAGACTTTTTTCTATCGGAGCTGTGCAAATCAGACGATAAGACTCGGTGCTTTTCCAAAGCGGCTTTGGATGCACTCAAGCAGCACGATTGGCCCGGTAATGCCCGGGAGCTTCGAAACATCGTGGAGCGTTCGGTGCTTTTGTCTGATGAGACGACTATCGATGTCGGCGAACTGCCGTTGACCGCTTCTCCTCTGAGATCGATCCTCAAACAGTACGACCGGCACAAATTGCCATCACTCAAAGAATTGCAGGACTCATATATCGTTTGGGTTCTTGACAAGTCGGGCGGAAACAAGCAATTGGCGGCCCGAGTCCTCAAAGTTGACCGCAAAACTATCCAACGCCATCTGAACCACGACGATGATGTCCAATAATGTCCCGCCGGCGCGACATTCTGGGACACTTATCTTCACGCGCCAATTCTTCGTTCCCCACCGTTTGATCTAGACCACATTCAACGTCCTGTCAGTCAAGCCTTTTGAGGCTCTCACATTCAATCGTTCGCATGCCGCGTGAGTCGGCACAATTATTGCCATGCGTTAGGTGGAGGAAGTGAGGTGGATGTATTAGTGGTTTCGGCGGATCTATCGCCGACGGAGAAAACTCTGATCGAATGCGTTCTGGCCGAGCACAATGTCGGGACCAAGATCGCCGACAGTTACCGCAAGGCCGTAGAGGACCTTGCCCGCCACAAGTATTCGATCGTAATCCTTTACCACTTCAACGGGAAGGAGGACCTGAAAACCACTGCGGCCATTCGAATCATGAAACAGATAGTCCGGGACTTGCTGATTGTTGCAGTATCCGAAGAAAAGACTCTGGACACCGAACGTGAACTGAGGGAATTCGGACTCTATTACTATCTGACCAGGCCGTTTGCAGAGAAGGAACTAAAGGAGGTGCTATCAAGCGCCCTGAGAAAAAAGTGCCATAGATAAAGACAAGAGTAATGAAACGGACTCGCGGGAACCGTCGGCGATGACCTTTCTGCAAACACCCAAGGCGCCGTCGTCCGACGTTCCCCTGAGCCGATAGACACAGATGAGGTGATCGTATGAGTGCGATGAGTGAATCAGGAGAGTTTGGCGGCAGGTCCATAAAAACGGGTCTGAATATCATTGGTCTGATGATGTTCGGTCTTGTGGCGGGTGCTATCTGCCTTGCCGCCTGGACATCCAGTCTTCCCGAGGCGGTGCGCTTGTTGATTTGCGGACTCGGTGTGCTCCTCGGAGTTGCTTTCGCCTGGTCGCCGCGTGTGGCCAATCAGTGGGAGAAGGCGGTCGTCCTGAGGCTTGGAAGGTATCGCGGTCTGAAGGGAGCGGGGCTGTTCTGGATTATTCCGTTTGTCGACCGGGTCGTTATGTGGATCGACGCCCGAGTTCGCACCACCGGGTTCGCGGCCGAGAAAACACTTACAGCCGATACCGTTCCTGTCAACGTTGACGCCGTGCTCTTTTGGACCGTTACCGACCCTGAGAAAGCCGCTTTGGCCGTTGAGGACTATCGTGAGGCGGTGGCTTGGGCGGCCCAGACGGCGCTTAGGGATATCATCGGAAAAACCAATCTGGCCGAGATGCTGGTGGGGCGAGAGCATATTGATGTTGAACTCCAGAAACTCATCGATGAGAGGACGCACGATTGGGGGATCATGGTGAGATCGGTTGAGATTCGCGACGTGGTTATCCCGCCGGCGCTCGAAGACGCTATGTCCAGGCAAGCCCAGGCTGAACGAGAAAAACTGGCCCGAGTAATTCTGGGTGACGCTGAGGTTGAGATCGCGCAGAAATTCGCGAAGGCTTCAAGCCATTACCATGAAGACCCGGTGGCCATACAACTCAGAAGTCTGAATCTGCTATACGAGGGCATGAAAGAGAAGACAACCCTTATGGTGGTTCCTTCAGGGTTGGTAGAATCGATGAACGTGGGTGCCTACGCCGGGCTGGCGGCATTGAACAAGGCCAACGGAGAAGGAGACAAGGTCTGAGATCAGCCATCGACCAAAAAGGCATCGCTGTAGGTCCAAAGGGACTTCCTTGCCTATTTGCAATTGTCCTGGTGTGCCTTGTTGTCGGTCTGTCAGGATGTGACATGGCCGGTCCTGAAACCCAGATCGAACAGCCGATCGCCTTCGATCACGTGCGTCACGTGACCTACCTTTCCGAAGGGGAACATCGCCGCGAGAAGATCGACATGCACAAAGAAATTCTCGGTGAAGACGAGGCTTCGGAGGAAGTTTTGCAAGGGCAGTGTCTGGAGTGTCACGATGACCTGACGGACGAAGCGCCGGACTGTGCCGGGTGTCACATCCTGTTCCAGGATGCGGCCCTGCGCGCCCGCAAGGATGTCCGCGCCTGCGTTGCCTGTCACCGCTCCACCTGGACCGGTTACAGTGCGGGGATCCCCAGTGTAACCGTTTGTCGCTCTTGTCACGCCGACGAACCGCGAACCGACAGTGAACAGGAGGCTCATCTGCGTGAGTATATCGACCGGAGCGAGGATATCCCGTGGGTGCGGATAACGGAGATGGACCCTCACGTTCACACCTCCCACAAGGCCCACATTCGTTACGCCGGTTATGCCTGCACCCAGTGTCACAACGGACTGGATCAGCAGGTGGATACACCGCTGGACTTGCATGTCACGACCATGGAAGCTTGTATTGAATGTCATGAAGAAAACAACGTCTCGGACGGGTGCCTGACATGTCACAAATAGAACGCGACAATCGGAACAACAATGAAATCAGCCGGCGCACCATGCTCCAATTCATGGGTGCGGCCGGCGCCTGGTTCCTGTTCGGATGTGAGCAGCATGCCGAACCGCGACGGGTCCAATTGATTCCGGCTGGATGGAATCGCGGTGAGGAGCGCTGGGTGCCGACCACCTGTTTGCAATGTCCCGGCGGATGCGGCATAAACGTGCGGGTGTACGAAGGTCGAGCCGTGAAGATCGAAGGCAACCCAGACCATCCGTTGAACCTCGGCGGGCTTTGCCCCAAAGGACAGGCGGGTCTGCAAGCTCTTTATGATCCCGACCGCATTCCGGGTCCAATGAAAAAGATCGGCGGTCGGTCGTCTTCGACGTGGGAGGCTATCTCGTGGGAAGAAGCGCTGGCCACCGTGGCTGACAGACTCAGCCAATTGCGGGCAGCCGGCATGTCTGAGTCTCTCCTTCTGTTGGCTGGACATTTGCCCGGTCACATGAAGGCGATGTTTGAGCGTCTGGCGCAAACATACGGCACGCCCAACCTGGTTAGTGCCGAATCTCTCAACAACAGTGTAGGACGCCTAAGCCGGTTTCTGGCCCAGGGCGTATCGGATTTGCCCGGTTATGACCTGGATAACACTCACTATCTGATGTTTTTCGGAGCGGGCTACCTGGAAGCTTGGCAACCTCTTGGATACACGTTGCGGACCCACGGTCGATCATTGCGTGGGCGACCGGAGAAGCGGACCAAGATAGTGGTAGTAGATCCCCATCTGGGTGTGGGGGCGTCCAAGGCCGACGAGTGGATACCTATCCGTCCGGGAACCTATGCCGCCCTGGCTCTCAGCATGGCCTATGTCATAATCGACGAAGATTTGTACAACCATGACTTCGTGGCCAATCATACCTTTGGTTTCGACGACTGGGAAGAGCCGGGCGGACAGACGGCCCAACACGAGGGATTCCGCACGATGGTGACGCGGGAGTATCGTCCGGAAGTGGCCGAGGAGATCACCGGTGTGGCTGCGGCCGACATTCGGCGGCTGGCGCGCGAGTATGCCAAGGCGCGTCCCGGACTATCTGTGGCCGGTCGGGGTCCTGAACTCCACACCAACGGACTCTTCACCCAGATGGCCATCCGCTCACTCAACGCCCTGGTCGGCAGTATCGACGTCCCCGGTGGAGAGATCGTACAACAGTCGGTACCATCCCGTCAATGGTCGGATGTCAACCTGGATGACAGCGCAAGGAAAGGTCTTGCGCAGCCATCCCTCGTTAGCCCGGCGCTGCGCAAAGAGGGCTGGCCGTCGGGCGATCACGGCACCCTGTTGGATGCTGTCATATCCGGCCAACCATACGCCACCGAGGCCGCTTTTGTCTACAATAGTAACCCGCTGTTCGCCGGTCCCGATACCGCTCGCTACCGAGAGGCGCTGGACCGTATCCCCTTTGTGGTCAGCTTTTCCTCATTCATGGACGAAACGACGGCTCGGGCCGACCTGGTGCTGCCGGACAGCACTTTCCTGGAGCGGCTGGAGGATGATTTCGCCCTACCCAGCACGGGCTATCCAATACTCAATCTGCGGCAGCCGGTCATGGACAAACTCTACGACACGCGACACACCGGAGACGTGCTGATCGAATTGGCCGGCCGTGTCGGCGGCTCTGTCGCCGGTTCATTCCCGTGGAGAAACTACGAGCAAGCACTCAAAGAGAGTCTGGCCGCCGTTGCCGCTGCTGGAACCGGTTCGTTCACCGGCCGGAGCGCCGGGGACTTCTGGACGAAGTTGAAGGCGCACGGTTTCTGGTCGGGTGGGGACTACCCCTTTGGAGACATGAAGCGGGTTCTTAAAACACCTTCGGGTAAGTTCGAGTTCGCGTCCCTTGGCTTCAAGGAACATATAGAGACAGAAGCGAAACGGACCGGAATACCGGTTGATGCTCTCCTGGACCGGCTGGGCATCCAGGCGCGCGGTGATCTGGCCCTTATGCCGCATTATGAGTCACCCCGCTTTGCGGGAGAGTCCGAGCAGTTTCCGCTTCATCTCCAGACCTACAAGACGATGATGTACGCGGAGGGACGAGGCGGCAACCAACCCTGGTTGCAGGAGTCCTTCGGTGTGATGTTCAGTGAACGCTGGCGACCGTGGGCGGAGATCAACCCGGAGACGGCCGAACACCTTGGCATTCACGATTTGGACCTGGTGTGGGTCCAGTCGGACCGGGGTCGCCTCAAGCTCCCGGCCAAGCTCCATCCGGGAATAAGACCGGACGTGGTCAATGTGCCGCTTGGATACGGGCACACCGAACACGGGCGTTGGGCCAAAGGCATAGCCGGCAATCCGCATGACATTATATCTCTTTTGGTCGACCCGCTAACCGGAGCTCAGGCCATCCACGGTACGCGGGTCAGAGTTTATCGCGCTGTTGCCCCCGGAGAAACACCGCCAAAACTGAAAGGAAGCGCCCGTGCCTCGTTGGGGAATGGTCATTGATTTAGATCGGTGTACAGCCTGCCAGGCATGCACCGTAGCCTGTCGAGCGGAGAACAACATACCGTTCGCCGGGCCGCGTGAAGCCGCGATGGGACGCGCCATCTTCTGGAACGAACTCATTGTCCGTCTGGAAGGGGAGCACCCATACCCGGAGATTCGCTACCTCCCCCGGCCATGCATGCATTGCGACAACTCGCCGTGCAGCAAGGTCTGCCCCGTCAATGCCACCAGCCGCGACGACGAAGGCATTGTGGGACAGATCCCCAGTCGCTGTATCGGCTGCCGCATGTGCATGTGCACCTGTCCCTACACGGCCCGTTCGTTCAATTGGCTTGAGGCCGAATGGCCCTCGCCCATGGAAAAGCAGCATAATCCCGACGTGGCGGTCAGGGAAAAAGGTGTTGTCGAAAAGTGCCTGTTTTGCATTCACCGTATCCGCAGAGTGAAAGAGACGGCCCGCGAAGAAGGGCGTGAGATCAGAGATGAGGATGTAATCAAGCTCACCGCCTGTTGTCAGACCTGTCCGGCCGGGGCGCGTGTGTTCGGTGATTTGGATGATAGCGAAAGCACGGTCTCCAAGATGGCCAGGAACCGACGTGCCTTCAGCCTTCTGGAGGAGTTAGGAACGCACCCCAAGGTGATCTATCTACGGGAACGAACATGAACGATACTCACACACCGTCAGAAACAGATTCAATAATCCGTCGAGCGCTGTTGCCGTTGGCCCACACTTCACGGCGATTTTACCTCTTCATTGCGGCCCTGGTGCCCCTGCTTGTGGTGTGGGGATATTTCGTGGTATACCAGACGCAATTGGGTCACGGCATCGGCGGAGGCGGAACAAAAGGTGCGATATGGGGCATTGTCGTGGCCAATATCGTTCACTTGATCGGCATCAGTCACGTTGGGATTGCCATCTCCGCCACAGTGCGGATCATGAACCTGGAACGTTACAAGCCGTTGGCCCGGATCGCCGAGATCGTGACGTTGGTTTCGATGACGGCTGCCGTGATGAACATCGCTCTCGATGTCGGACGTATCGACCGTTTTCTGGTGAACATCCTTTTGCACGGCAAGATTCACGGTCCGTTCGTGTGGTCTTGTACCGTCATCACCTGGTACGTGATCGGAAGTTCCATCTATCTATACTTGGCCATGCGGCGGGATCTTTGTCTGGCAGCCAATATGATCCCCAAGCGTCGATGGCTGTACCGCATCCTGGCTATTGGATACCAGGACACGCCCAAAGTGAGAGAACGGCACGAGCGCTCGGTGTGGTGGAGCGCCGTGATAATTCTCCCCATCATGGTGTCGGTCCACTCGGTCTATGGATACGTTTTCGGTCTTCAGGCCGGTCGACCGGGCTGGTTCAATCCGATTCTGGCGCCGTACTTTGTGCTGGGCGCTATCGTGTCCGGCTTTTCGGCTATGATCATTATCGCGGCAATCGTGCGCAAAACTTTCCCCTGGAAACAGTTCCTGCCACCGCGAATGTTCAAAGGGCTGGGTGTCTTTTTGGGTTTTGTAATATGGCTGTACATGTACTTTTTGTTCTCAGAGATACTCACCGGCCAGTACTCGCCACCGGAGGCGGATAACAATGTTTGGAGCGACATCCTGTGGGGACGATTTGCCATATTAACCTGGTGCGCACTCCTGGGTGGCCTGCTGATTCCATTTGCGGCCCTTTTCATTCAGGGCGTAACCAAGAGAATCTGCAGCGTGGCGTTAACCGTGACGGCGGCCGTTATGTGTAACATCGGGCTGTGGTGCATTAGGTATTTGATTGTCGTTCCGACCTTTTATCATCCGCACCTGCCCTACCGGATAACACCCTACGTGCCCACGCTGGAGGAGGGAATCGTAATGGGCGGCACATGGGTTTTTGCGATTTTGTTTTTCTCTGTTCTTCTCAAGATTGTGCCGGTGATCGAGTTGCCCGAAGACACGCCTATACGCACGGACTCCCGGTTTGTCCTGTTCCCATGGATTACATTACCGGGGCGTTTGAAGAATCTGATAATCGCCGGTGTGACGCTTTTTTCGGTGGCCATGGTCGTGTATGGCATCTCAACCTGGCAAGGGGACTATGCTCCGCTTAAGTGGCTCACCGGAATCGGGCTGATTTGTATCGTTCCATTGCTTATCAGTGTGCTGATCCCGCGCGAGGAATGCGCCCGGCCGCCTTCGTTTCCGCGAGCCCATGCCCGGCAGTATATGACTTCGGCTACACCATGGCATGCCAGGGCGCCGAGGATGGTCCAGGATAAAATTGTGGCATCGCCTCAGGCCGGGCGTCCGCCACCATAGATTCGGAAGCTGAAATATTGAAGGTCACAGGCGTTATGCGTCTGGGACCGGCGGAGGGAAAACTCAGATGGCAGGGCAAAGCCCAAGGAGGTATCAATGACCACACCTGACTTGCTGATAAGTAGTAGGCATGACTCCGGGAAACCATACAGCCGGATTGGATGGTGAGAATATGAGATATATACTGGTTTTTTTGGGCTTGGTGTTGATCGCTGCCTCTGTTCAGGCCGACGATGACGTTATTGACATCGGCGTCATCTTGCCTCTGAGCGGCCATACTTCAAACTACGGAACCGAAGCGCTTAAGGGTATCAATCTCGCCGTCGAAATCATCAACGACGGCGGCGGCGTCCGGGGGACCAAGCTTAAGCTGATTGTTGCCGATAACACCGATGATCCGGCCACTACGTCTCAGGTGGTTTCCCGAATGATCCATGACCAGAATGTTATCGCGGTTATTGGTCCGATCACTTCGACCAATTCTGCGGCCGCCGCGGCTGTTGCCCAGCAGGCCGAAACACCGCTCATCCTGCCCGTGGCCACCAGCCCCCATGTAACTGAAATCGGAGAATACATCTGCCGTATCTGTTTCACCGACCCTCTACAGAGCAAGGCACTGGCCGAATTCTCACACAAGTTTTTGAAGTTGCACAAAGTAGCGGTGATCCTGGAAAAAGGCTCCGCCTACTCGGAAAAACTGGCTGAGTTTTTTGTTATGCGTCTTCGAGACACCGGCTGCGAGGTCGAATTCATGGAGAGCTTTGAAATCGACCAAGGGAATCTACTCACGGTCGTCGACCAGGCGCTGGCTGCCGCCCCCGATCTCATATTTGCGCCCGTATACTATCCCGAAGCGGCGGCCATCATAAATCGCATAGCCGAAGCGGGTAGTTCCGTGGCGTTGTTGGGTGGTGATGGCTGGGAGTCGCCGGAGTTGTTGAGATTGAGTGGCCGGAATATTAAGTCCGGCCAGGTATTCTTCAGTAGCCATTTTTCGCTACAGTATCCCGAGAGAACCGGCTCTTCATTCGTGGAGGACTTTCGCAAGAGATTCGGCGATACACCAAATGCCGTGTCGGCGCTCGGGTTTGACGCCGTTGGAGTGCTCAGTGACGCCCTCAGCAGGGCAACCGTAATGAACCGGAAAGGTGTACAGCAGGCGCTTATTTCGACCAGCAGCTTTGCCGGAGTGACTGGAGCCATTTCGATAAATGAAAAGAGGAACGTGGTTAAAGATGTTTACATCCTGAAGGCGCTCGAAGACGAATTCGTTCTCGAGACAATAATCTCAGCCTTCTGACGCCAGGAGGAGTTATGATTTCATTCCGATCGACCATACCCATAATAGTGGCCGTCGTCATCCTGGCACAGGCAAATGTCGGTCAGTGCCAATCGTACAGAGTCTGCAAAGAGTGCCACAGTGATATTTTCGAGCTGTGGAAGAATTCACTACATGCCAAGTCGTATGAGAATCCCACCTTTCGGGCAACCTATATGACGGCCAGACTGGACCGGGGGGATGAGGTAGCTCAGAAGTGCCTGGCCTGCCACGCTCCGATGGCCAACGACGAGAATGGACACGATCCCGATGCTGCCGGTGCCGAAGAAGGCGTCACCTGTTCTTTCTGTCATAGTATCTCTTCCGTGGGAGAAGGCGGTATCGACACCTACTATAACCTGGATACCACAGGCGCCGTGTACGGACCCTACCGGGCCACACAGGATGTGGGGCATGAAACCAAGTACTCACCGCTCTACCTTGAGTCCAGACTCTGTGCCGGTTGTCATGAATACGTCAACAGTCATGGTGTCAGGGTGTTGGACACCTATAAGGAGTGGGAAGAATCGCCCTACCGCAAGAACGACGTTCACTGTCAGAACTGTCACATGCCGACGGCACCGCTTTTGTCGGTTGCGGATGACTACGACGTTACCGGTTACTATGTGACTGCACACGAATTCCGGGGCGGACACTCCAACATAAACCTCGCCCACGCGGTCAAGCTGGAGACCGCCGTAACCAAGCGCGAGAGGAAACTGGAGGTCCTGGTGATGATAACCAACGCCGAATCCGGTCACATGCTGCCTACCGGGATTCCGATACGCAGCCTCGCCCTCAACGTGGTGCTGAAATCGGCCGAAGGCATCGAACTATCAGCCGTCCGTAAAGTGTACCGGAAGGTTTTGACAGACGCCTATGGTACGATTATCGAGAATGCACTCGACATGTTTCTGAACGCTACCGATGTTTATTCCGATAACCGCATCGGACCGAAAGAGACACGGGTGGAAACTTTGACTTTTGAAATACCCAAGAAAGTGAAAGACTACTACGTCGAGACCACTTTGAATTACGAATACAGCCGGCCGGTGTTGATCGAGGAGTTTATCAGCATTGAGATGGCCAAACAGGTAGTCAATTCGCGGTCTATTCGTTAGCGGCTGGTTGTGGGAATATAGTTTTTGCGAGTGTGAACCTGGGGCCGAGTCCGGTACCAACGAAGAAAACAAAATCCCCGCGACTGGATGTAACCAGAACTTTCGAGCAAGTCTTGCCCTGTCTAAGTCTGACCGGGTGAGGACTGTCTTGGAACTTTGGCATATCTGATTAACACCCTCATCGGGTCCGGCCTATCATTTTCTGCCTGGTCTCGATACGTGGTCACCATGCACAATTGATAACTACCATCCAAGTCACAACCATTGAGCTCGAAGACTACAGCTTATATCAACTGGCAGTGTGTGATTCCTGATTTGGTTTCGTGTTTTCTTGTTTAAGCGGGGACGTTTTGCCGGACCTTTCGTGGAACCAATTGACCATGGAGTCGTTGCATCCATTAGTAATATGTCCCGTACAGATGAACAGATTTGGAAAGATGCGTGCAAAGGTGATCACGCCGCCTGGAAGGAACTGGTGGATCGCTATCAGTCACTGGTTTACACCGTGGCTCTCCGTAACGGTCTCTCGATGGCCGATGCCTCCGACTGTTTCCAGCACACCTGGCTGGCCCTATGGCAGAGCCGGAAGCGCCTGAAAGAACCTGAGCGGTTATCAGCCTGGTTGGTAACCACTGCTCGTCGAGAGTCCATACGTATGTCTCGCCAGTCTCGCAGAATGGTGTCCGACGAGTGCCTAAGCGCTGAACCGGACCGGTCGGCGACGCCGGATATTGAATTTGAACAACTCGAACAACAATCGAAACTTCAGACCGGTCTGGATCAGATGGGTGAACGGTGCCGTAAGCTACTGAACCTTATGTTCTTTGCTCCCGAGGAACACAGCTACGAGCAGATCGCCGCCAAGTCGGGGATCGCCTTCAACAGCCTGGGTCCGATCAGGCGAAGGTGCCTCGAACAGCTCAAAGAGATTCTTGGAAAACTGGGCTTTTCGCATGTACGAGGAAAGGTGTAGCCCCCTCTGTAAGACAGAGAAGGATGAAATATTAAGGACCCAATCATGGCAAAGCCGACCCGAAGACAAGACCTTATAAAAGCAATCAAGAAAGGGAAACTGTCCCAGTCGTTTTTGCGGTCACTGACCGAGGATGAGAAGATATTCGTGGAGCTTTACAGGGAATTCCCAACGGCCGGCCTTGACCGCATGGTTGACGCTCCGGCCGCTCTGGTGAAACGGGCTTGCGAGATTCCTGTTTCCGTCCCTGTCCACCAGCGACTACGATCACTGGTTGCAAATCTGGTTTCAGACTCCTGGGCCACTCCTCAGGTGGCCGGAGTTCGGGGAACAACCGAAATCGATCACCGTTCTCTGCGGTTCGGTGCCGAGGCTGCTATCGTTATGTTGCGAGCTGAGAAGCAAAGAGGTGAATGGCACTTTCTGGTTGAGTTATCGGAAACCGACCTGCCACAATCGCAGTGGTGCCTGAAAGTGGGTAGCCGTACCGTCGAGAGAACCGAAACCGGGTTGTTCGAATGGTCATCCAAAAGGCCCCCAAAAAGCGTTGACCTTGTCTGTGATGACGGTTCCACAATTCAATTGCCGGAGATATCTTGGAAGCGCACGACAAAGTAGAATCTCAAGCGCGAGTGTTTATCAGGACCGGCACAACCGGAAGGCTGGCGCCCGAGGACTTGGCGATTGCTTGTGGTCGATTCATCCAGGACGTTTCGCGTAGGTCGTTGTCTGAATCCCTTGCCTTAGCCAAGCTGTTCTCGGGGCGAGTCAACAGACATGGTCAACCGCTTCGCTATCAGGCCGCCAGGTCGCTGGCACGAGTTTATCATCTTAACAGCCAACACTCTCAGGCCGAGGTGGCCTATCTGCGAGCGCGGAGGTTGGCAGGTTCGGACCGGCTGGCAAAGGCTCGCATCGATAGGTCCTTAATCGATCTCTATATGTATCTCGGCGATTACACCAAGGCCAGACGGCGCGCCCAACAAGCGTTGAAGGTTTTCACCGAACTCGGCCGTGGGGATGAAGAAGCGATGACCCGCGTCAATCTGGCCAATCTGCTTCATCGACAGGACCGCCATGTCGATGCAGAGCGCGAGTACGACTGGGCAGCCGGATACTTCAGATCGATCAAGAACGACTTAGCCGAAGCACGCTGCCTCTACAACCAAGCCAACACACTGGTACAACTGTTTGAATTGGACAAAGCTGAAAAGCTATATGCCCGCGCGTTCTCCATTTACAACCGGGCCGGCCATACGATTGACGCCACCGACTCACACTACGGTCTTGCCTGGTTGCACATGTTGCAGGGCCGGTTCCACCAGGCACTGGTAGAGCTGGGAAAGTGCGAAGAGAGTTATAGACTGAAATCCCAGTGGCGCGGTGTAGCACTCTGCGAATTGGACCGGGCTGAAGTATTCCTCAGTTTGAACCTGATGGAAGACGCCCTGGTAAGCGCCGAAGGGGCCGAGAAATGGTTTCGCGGAAGGAAGTTCAATTATGAAGCGGCCAAAGCCGCTTTCTTCGTGGCCAAGGCAGCCTCCGCCTTAGGTAGCAAGCGCAAGGCTGCTCGATCAGCTTCACGGGCGTTCGACGGATTTCAAAGGGAAAGAAACAGTGGTTTTCTGGGGGCGGTTCACCTGCATCTGGCATCCACCGATCAATCTTCGGTCGGCGAGAAGCAGAGTCTTACGCAGGCTCGCCGGTTGTTCGACCGGGCACAGTTACCGCTGTGGCAGGCTTACTGCGATCTGTTGGCCGGTTCCCGGGGAGATCAGAAGGCCATGACGAGACTTGATGCCAACAAGGCTGTACAATGGGTGCCTCATCTTTTTGCCCAATGGCAGGTCTTAATCGGAGACGAGTGTGCCGCCGAGGGGAATATGGTAGCGGCGAGAAAACGGTGGGCTCGCGCCGCCAATAGGCTGGACCGAACCCGGTCGCAACTGCCGCCCGTGGAGTTGCGCCACGGTTTCGGGCGAGATATCCCCAGTCCTCATTTGCGTTTGATACACTCTGAAATACAATTCGATCCTCGGCGAGCCGCGGCGTGGCTGGAGCGTTTCAAGACATCCGGATTGTGGGCGCCAATATCACCGGCACTGATTGAAGACCCGGTACGAGGAGGCGTGGAGAATTCGCTTTCCGCCCTGGCCGACTCGGTTGCCGGGTTTGCTTCAAACCTGAGTGGTCAGGCCGGAGAACGAGGTGTTGCAACCGCCAACGGCAGACGCAGGGTTGATCGATTGCAGCGTGACGTCAAACGCCGGATTTCCCAACTGGAGGAGTTTCGCGATCGGGACCCGCTGCACGTTGATCGAATTCTTGAATTGATAGACCACTCGTCGGCAAAGACCATTGTAGTTCAGTTCGCCATTATCGGGGAAGACCTGGTGGCTTTCACACACAGGACCGGAAACACCGAGACTATGGTTTGGCGGGGCGGTCGCACGAAGTTGGAAACATACATGCGGCGGTGGCGTTTTATACTTGAGAAAGAAGCAGGTTTGCAGAACCCATCGAAGGTCGGCCCCGACAGTCTCGAAACAAAAGTTCTGACCGAGATCGGCGAGTGGCTGTGGCGACCCCTGGAGACGGTGCGGTCGGCTAAACGAATCCTGGTGATACCCGACGGAGAATTAGCCAACCTGCCCTGGCAGGCGCTGCACCTGGACGGTCGACCCCTGTGTGAACAACATGAATTTGTGATTTCTCCCAGTGTTCGACACTATGTGAAAGCGCGCAGGACTGTTTGTCGAACAAACAAAACAGAAGTGTTTTTGGGTAATGTTGACAATCTTCCCGCAGTGGAGAAGGAGATCGCCGCGCTAAAACTTCATTCAAAGGGTCCGATCAACGTACACTCGTCGGCCCGTCGTTGTGACTGGCCCGAGGATGGTTCCTACGGGCTCTGGCACTTTGCCGGCCATGCAGTCCATCGGGCGGACAACCCCTTCTACTCTTATCTGGAAATGGCCGACGGTCCGTTTTTCGCGGCCGACCTACGATTAAGACGGGCACGAGTGGGGATGGTGACGCTATCGGCCTGCCGTTCGGGAGAGCAGGTCGCAATTCCCGGCGAGGAATCAACGGGGCTTGTCCGTTCACTCCTGGAGATGGGCGTTCGTAACGTCGTGGCGGCCCACTGGCCGGTCTCCGATATATCCGCAGCGATGTGGATGACCAGTTTCTACAAAGAGTATTACTCCGGTCGCACTCCGGCGGAGGCGGCTCGGAAGTCAACTATGAACGTTAAAGAGAGCTGTGAATCAGCCTATCATTGGGCAGCCTTTTCGGTGTTCGGTGCAGGAATATAGAGGTGATACCATGTTGAGACTTACCATACGAATTCAGTTGTGGCTGGCGATTCTTCTTGTCGTAACCTGGCCGGTGTTTAACGCGGCGGCCGGTTCGACGGGAGACTACAGTCCCGGAGATTTGGTGTGCGCCGTGACCCAGCCAGCGTTCATCGACAGCATCAACATAGATTACGGCACCACCGTAAAGAACTTCCTTCCGCAGATAGGCGGGTATTTACTGGAGGTTCCCAACGGGTCGGACATTGAGGCCCTGGCCTTGGATATTGCATTGCGGCCCGATGTCCTTTACTGCGAACCAAATTTCCTCCTGGATGCCCCGGAAGGTGTGCAATCGTCTCAGGGCTTTATCGACGAGATGCAGGTAGGCAGTTTCCTCGACCAAAACGCCGCCGCGCTGATCAACCTCGCTGGAGCGCACGATCTTGTGACCGGAGGAAACGTGTCCGTCGGTATTATTGACGCCGGCGTCAACATGACTCATCCTGATTTGACCCAGAACGTAGCCAGCGGATTCGACTATGTGGACAACGACAGTAATGCCGTTGACGAGCCGGGCGGTCGCGCCTCCGGTCACGGTACTTTTGTCGCCGGATTGGTGAGCCTGGTAGCGCCCGACGCCGACTTGATTTCATACCGAGTGTTGGACACCACCGGCCGAGGCAATGGTTACACTATCGCCGAGGCTCTGTTGCAGGCGGTGGCCGATGGCTGTCGCGCAGTCAATCTTTCGATTGTGATGACCGGAAAGCACTCCACCCTTGATGAGGCTATCTCTTTTGCCCGCGACCAGGGTGTTGTCGTCACAGCCGCTGCCGGGAACGACTCCACGGGTCTCGAACGGTTTCCGGCAAAGGACTCTTATACGCTCGCTGTAGCGGGGGTCGACTCCAATTTGGTCAAGGCTGACTTCTCCAATTTCAACGGCAAGGTGGATATTTGCGCCCCGGCTACAAGAGTGTACGCGCCGTATGACGACTCGATGTATGCCTGGTGGGACGGAACCAGTTTCGCTGCGCCTTTCGTAGCCGGTCTGGCCGCGCTGCTCTATGAACGACATCCCGGCGCTTCCTGGGATGACATCATTAATAGTATTCTGGAGCCGGCCGTAGACATAGATAGTCTGAACGAGGAGTACGCAGGCATGCTCGGATCGGGACTGATTGATCCTGTTGCCTCTCTCCGTTTTCTTGATTTGCAGAAGTGCGGCGACATAGACGGCAACGGTCAGGGACCGGACATCTCAGATCTGATCTACCTTGTAGATTACATGTTCAACGGCGGGGCCGTCCCGCCCGTGCTCGAACTGGCCGATCTGAACGGTGACGGCGTACCGGCCGAAATAGGGGACCTGGTGCACTTGGTTGATTACATGTTTAGCGGCGGACTCCCCCCGGCCTGCGATCCATAATGGCTTAAATCCGAAGTATGGCAGAAAGCCCGCTGGAAACAGCGGGTTTTTTTTGAGCTTTCTTGTACGAACCAGTCCACAACTCCCTCTGTGTAGTAAATGGAGAAAAACAATCCATGTTAGTGGTAACTTTAACTATCGGAGGTTCTCATGCTGAGAAAGAAAAACAGTCTGCTGGCAGCCCTGACTTTGGTGCTCGTGGCTGCGATGGGCATCGGATGCTCAACAGACAGTCTGCTCGGATCCAACGAAGGCACGACCAGCAATCGGGCTGACATCCTGGCGGCGCCCGGCGACCTTGGTCGAACCAATAACTACACCTATTCCTACTACGGCCTCGTGATGAAAGTCGAGCCGAATGAGCGCGTGCTGGCTCTGGGTAAAGAAGAGCAAATGGTACTGGTCGACAAGAATGCACAGGCGTTCTTTATCCCCGACGGCAAAGAAATCCCGGACATCTTCGGCTTTATCGAAGAGGGGATGATAATGGGTTTTTACGGCAAAGCCCCCCGTACCAGGAATGAACTGCCGGTCATCGAACTGATTGAAGTGAAGAAAGACAGGCCGAACGCATCCATTGGAAACCAACAATAGCATGTAGTAACCTCTGTGCTATCGGTCACTTAGCCCTGTCCTCCGGACAGGGCTATTTTTTTTCGATTTTCTGTACGAGAGGACGGGCTCACCGCTCTGTGTAATAAAGAGAAAATGAATCAATGTACTCTACAAACATCAAGGAGACCACAATGTCTAAAGTCAACCGATTCGCATTAACTGCAACCATGGGTTTGGCCCTGCTGGTCATGTTGGTTGCCGGTTGTTCCAAACAGTCACCGGTCGGTCCGTCGCTTTCGACCTCGGATGGAGAGTATTTTCTTCCTGACGGCGCCGCAACCGGTGGTGATGTCGATTTGTACGGACGAGTTGCCACTATTGATTCCGCATCCAGAATGATGACTCTGGTCGGCAACCCCACTAATATTGAGGTTGCCGCGGACGCTGAAGTCGTCTGGAAGGATGACGGTAACGAGATTCCCATCGATCTTTCCGAAATCAATCCCGGCGACTCAGTCGACGTCCGAGGGACGATGACCGGTGGAAACAGCCTTCTGGCCGATCGAGTGCGGGTGCGCGCCAACGACACCCCGGAGAACGAGCTGGAGACATCCGGAAGAGTAGAGACTGTCGATCCGGCGCTGCGGACGATTACCCTCGTCGGCGTCGCCTTACAGATCAACGTGGCAGCCGGAGCCGAGATAGTCCAGAAGCACTCGGGTGTTGAGACTGTCATTGAACTGTCCGACATTCTGCCGGGAGATTCTGTGGATATCAGGGGTGACGTGCAGACCGATGGTTCCCTTCTGGCCAACCGTGTTCGCGTGCGCGACGGTGACGATTTCCGCGCCGATCTGGAATTCTACGGAACTGTAACAGAGATCAATTACGCCGAGTCCTGGCTTACCGTTGACAGTCGAACCGAGAAGATATTCGTCGATTCCAACACCTCCATTTTTGTCAAGTCCGGCTCCGACCCAAATGGCGGTGCACTCGCAAAACGGGGTGGTGGGGACGATGATGATGACGACGGACATCTTCCAATCTACTTTGCTTTCGAGGATATCATGGTCGGTGACTCTCTTGAGGTCCATGCCAATGTGGTCAATGAGTCTACGCTGTATGCCGTGGCTATCGAAATCGAGGATGGCGCGGCCAACGACAATATGCAGGTGGAAGTAAAGGACACACTTGCAACTGTGGATGTTGAGGCGAGAACAATCACGCTCGTCGGACAGGCATGGACCGGTATTGTCAACGAGAACGCCGACTTACGAGGACTGAATGACGAGCTGTTGACCCTGGCCGACTTTGGTGCGGGAGAACTGGTCGAAGTCAAGGGATTCGCTCAGTCCGACGGCACCGTTTTGATTACACGCATGCACAAGGACAACAACTGACTGTTGTTTGACTCATAAAACCTCGGCATGTTGCTTTGCCGATGTACCCATAGGACGGTCGGGTGCCTTGCCCGGCCGTCCCTTTTTTGTGTTCGAGCATCACTGAGCCAATACGACTGCAAGCGGTAGTAAACCTTCATCATTATGCAGCTGTCTTAACTGGCGAGTCTGGAAATGTTGTGTTCAAGGATCATTTCACCTCTATTCGTTTGCCGAAAAAAACGCGACCGTCCAGAAAGTTCTTTCGAAATCCGAATATTTGGTTATATCGTATGAACAGACTTGAGAACTTCGTGAATGACTCTTGGTACTTATATGTCTAAAGACAGTGTATTGATAATCCTGCTTGTCTGTTTGGTTGTTCCGGTTTCCGTAACAGCACAATCCGATCCGTTACCGGACAGGACTCACATAGCCGTCGGTGTTGAGAATCCTATTATGTTTAATCTCCAATCTGTCATCGATGGCTGCTGTGTGGATATTCGAGGCAATATTGACGGAGATCCCTTGGATCAGATCGATATCTCTGATCTTGTTTACCTGGTAGATTATATGTTCAGCGGTGGCCCGGAGCCGCCATGCATCGACGAGACCGATGTAGATGCCAGCGGTGGAATAGACATCAGCGATTTGGTGTACGTTGTTGACTATATGTTCACCGGCGGCCCACCGCCGGGTGCTTGTCCGTCTTTGATAAGTATCGTAGGACTTCAACCAGATGACGACACTGTAAACGGTACCGCGAACGTTCTGGATACGACACAGTTCCAGGTCGTCCTGTGGGCTAAGACCAATCAATGGTATGTTCAACCGACAGTCGCAGACCCGTATACCCATATCCAAGGCGATGGCTCGTGGTCAAACTACACTCATCCATGGGATCGGATAGTAGCATTGCTGGTTGATTCGAGTTATCTCCCCGAATCTATTAGGGACTATCATCCATCATTGGATTCTGGAGTTATAGGCTGGGACGAATATCCCGGCAAATCGATTAGGTTTGTTAATTGGAGCAACTTTTGTTGGCAGGTCAAGACAGGCGATCTTGTCGGTCCCGGTCCGAATTATTTCTCAGATGATACTGCCAATGTTTGGATAGACCAACAAGGTCGAATGCATCTAAAAATCGACTCCCGTGACAGCAAATGGTATTGTGCGGAACTGGTTCTTGATCATTCACTGGGGTATGGTGTTTACTCATTCAAGCTTGATTCGAGGGTTGACAGCTTAGACTTCAATACCATTTTGGGCTGTTTCGTTTACGAGACGACGAACCAGGAATTCGACATTGAGTTTTCGCAGAGGTTGGCAAACCCTTTCAATGCGCAGTTTGTAATCCAACCATGGTATACATCTGGAAATATCGAGTTCTTTAATATGCCGAACAGCACCCAGACATCCCATTCCTGGGAATGGCGCTCGGATAGTATTGTCTTCCAAAGCTGGAATGGACACGCTGATACTCCCACGCCCACCACATTAATCCACACCTGGACCTACACAGGCGAAGACATCACGATACCGGGCGGTGAAAGGATGAGGTTTAATCTCTACCTCTATGGTGGAGACGCGCCGACTCAAGGAACCGGGGATGAAGTGATCATCACATCATTTGAGTATTCTGAGTAATCAAAGGTCACCTCTTTACAATGACCAACCCTCAAGGGTCAGGATAATTTGCCTAAACCGACATCCTCTTGTTATATTGGCAAGCGATAACTGGGTCTTGGATTCCGGCACCAGTTGTGAGAAGACAAACAGAGGAAAGCGAAGTTGGACTACCGTTCTGTTTCATTGCGTAGAAAAGAAAACCCTGCTGGGGCAAGACAGGCATCCATCGCAGTCCACAGGTAGCGCTTTCAATTCATAATCGACAAGACAAGACGAGAGGCAAACCTTTGGAGCACTCTGATACAAATAAATCGCGGTACTACCTGAATGAAGATGGTGAGTTTATCATCACCGATTATAACTCATCAAAACCGTTTTCAAGTTTTTTCCCCGGCATTGCCGGAGTGAACGGAATTCCCATGTGGGTTTTCTACGTAAACCGTGGGCAGTGTATCTCCAGCATGGGGATTCAGGACAAAGACCATTCCATCATGGAGTTCCTGCCGGCAAACTGGGCCTATAATCTGGTAGCCAGACAAGGCTTCAGAACATTTATCAAGCTATCCGATGATTCGTCATGCAGCTATTATGAGCCGTTCCAGAGTCACTATATTGATAGGCAGCTGAAACGAACTCAGCGAATGATTATTGCACCATCGCATTTAACACTTGAAGAGGTCAATCATTCACTGAATCTGAAATTCTCGGTCGAGTATTTCACCGTCCCCCAAGACAATTACGCCGGTCTTGTACGAACGCTGCGCATTGACAATTTGGGCCCCGACTCGGTCGCTTTGGACGGACTGGACGGGTTACCCTTGATTGTTCCGTATGGTGTTGATAATTTTTGTCTGAAGAATATGAGACGAACAATCGAGGCTTTTGTCGAAGTCAGCAATTTTTGTGAAAAGGTACCCTTCTTCAGGAGTAAAGTGGAGCCGGACGATCGAGCCGATGTCATGCGGATTACGAGGGGGAACTTCTATGTCGGTTTTGAAACAGACGGATCAGATACAAATATAATCGCACCAATTGTCGACCCGACCAGAATCTTCGGGACCCAAAGCGACCTGAGTTATCCTAAGAGATTTCTGGCGGTGTCAGCGGAAGAGGTTTTCAACGATCAAATCCTGGAAAACCAACTCCCATGTGCTATGGGCCTATTTCGTGCCACAATCCCGGCGGGGGAGAGTTACACTTACACTTCGATCATTGGCCATGCTTCATCCATTCAGGAATTGAACGGGATGGTTCCACATATTGCCAGTCGAGATTACGCAGAATCAAAAGCACAAACAAATCAGGAGATCGTACAGACACTGACTCAGAATAATCTAATCTGTAGCAGTGAACCTACGCTGGATCACTATGTCAGGCAGAATTTCCTGGACAATGTCATGAGGGGTGGCCTTCCCTATACGATAGATGGAGATAAGGCCCGTTCAACGCTTTATCTGTATTCTCGCAAGCATGGCGATATGGAAAGAGATTACAATGACTTTCGTCTCATGCCAACTTATTACTCACAGGGAAACGGGAATTTCCGTGACATTAACCAAAATCGCCGCTCCGATGTGCTGTTTAATCCGGATATTCAAGAATACAATGTGGAATACTTCTATAACCTGATCCAACTTGACGGTTTCAATCCGCTTGTTTTAGGAGAGATCTACTTCGCAGTTGGGGACAGGGACAAATTGTACTCTATCTTAGAGAAGTTCATAGAGGCCGAACATGTACAAACTGTCAAGTCCTTCTTCGATGAGTCCTTTACTCCTGGGGAATTGTTAGTATTCCTCGATGAGCAGGATATTGCGCTTGGCGCCGACTCGGAGATATTTCTCGGAGAGATTCTCGACCATTGCCGCAGAATCTGTGACCCCGACCATGGCGAAGGTTTTTGGACCGATCACTGGACTTACAATCTGGATCTATTGGAAAACTACTTAGCCGTTTATCCGGACAAATTCCCAAATCTGCTGTTTTGGAAGAAGACGTTTTCTTTTTATGATAATCCGCATCGCGTGCTGCCCCGCGAAGATAAATATGTTCTTTGGGAACAGAATGCGATGCAACTCGGCGCCGTGGTCCTGGACGAGGAAAAAGAAAGACTGATTGAGAATCGGGATCAGAATCCTAATCAGGTTCGCATCCAATCGGGCACGGGTGACGTCTACTACACATCACTGTTCAATAAGATACTGTGTCTGATAGTCAATAAGCTGGCTTCTCTGGATCCCGAAGGAGTCGGTGTGGAAATGGAAGCTGGAAAACCAAGCTGGTATGACGCACTTAATGGATTACCTGGTTTATTCGGATCGAGTATTAGCGAATCGCTGGAGATCAAGCGGCACATTCTGTTTCTTATAGACAAGCTTCATGAGTCGAAGATTGATATTGAGGAGATAGCTATCTTCGAGGAGTTGAGTGAGTTCATGGAGACAGTACATGACATTCTCACACGTAACCTCTCACCATTCGAGTTCTGGGACAGCGCTTCAACAGCCAAAGAACATTACCGTGAGAAGATAAGAATGGGGATTAGCGGAAAAGAGACAACGGTCGAGTTTGTCAGGATTAGAGATTTCTTCGCGGCTGCTCTGGGCAAATTGAACGAAGGTATTGAAAAAGCACGAGATCAGGAAAGTAATACTCTATTCACGTATTTTTGTTATGATGTGACTGGTTACCAGATGTTGGAGACCACAGATTCTCACGGTGAGAAGAAGCCGAAATACAATGCCAATGGGCAACCGTGTATAAAGGCTTTGGAATTCAAACAAGTCGCATTGCCTCTGTTTCTGGAAGGGCCGGTGCATTATCTGAAGTGTCTCACTGATATGAAAGAGGCTAAGGAATTTGCTGCAAGTGTCAAGGCGAGTGGATTATATGATAGTCCTTTGAAGATGTACAAAGTCAATGCATCACTGTCGGACCAGCCGTTGGAGATTGGGCGCGCCAGAGTTTTTTCACCTGGTTGGCTGGAAAATGAATCAATCTGGCTTCACATGGAATACAAATATCTGCTTGAACTGTTGCGCGCCGGGCTCTACTCTGAGTTCTTTCAGGAGTTCAAGAACGTATGCATACCGTTCTTGAATCCGGATGTATATGGCAGGTCTCTTTTGGAAAACTCGTCTTTCATTGTCAGCAGTGCCCACCCCGACCAGTCAATCCATGGAAACGGTTTTGTGGCACGATTAAGCGGGGCGACTGCCGAGTTCATTCACATCGTGCAACTGATGGCAGTAGGTCCCCGGCCTTTCCGGCTCAGCCCCAAAGGAGAGCTGCAACTTGGTCTCAACCTTTCCCTGCCTGGGTGGCTTTTCACTCAAGAAACGCGAAAGATAAGACTGTTCAGACAGAATCAATGGCAAGAAGTTGAACTGCCGGCCAGAACCTTCACCTTTATGTTTCTTGGTAAAATCCTGGTCACCTACCACAACATCGAACTGAAAGACACATACGGTGCGGCCGGAGTGACACCTGCCGAATGGAGAATAGCAGATAAAAGTGGGATTATTCAAACATTCAACACCGAGACCTTGAGCGGAGAAATAGCCTATAACATTCGTGAAAGAAAGGTCGACAAAATAGACATAGTGCTCCGTTAATCTATTCGTTGGCAAGGGAGATGATTGTTAAAGACTGGTAAATGGGATATAACCGTGACAGCCGATGAAAACCATTGCCATCGCAGCAACTCTGGTTTAAATTCAGATAATAATTGTCGGGTATGTTTCCGGCTTCTACTATTAGGCCAATTCGTTGTTTGCCAGGTGAGTCTTATAGGATGAATACTCGTGAATTTCATTACAAACGTTGTTTTGCGTTTTCCCGTAATCGCTGCAATGATTTTGCTCGCTTGCAACCAGAATGAGTCGAACGCAGATCACAAAGAACCGCAGTCAGTCATGACAAAGCTCATAACCGAACTGGAATCCGGCCTTTCACAAAAGAGGGAAGAGCCATTTGAAATACGTTCTTTCAAACCGTATCTGGGAGATGTTTGGATAGGGAATGCTGTCGCGTATGGTTGCTATCGGGCCGGTCAGGCTCCGGGACAGAAGGGCCCCGCCGATGAAGAAATTCTGGAAGACCTGAACATCATGGCTAAACATTGGAATCTGATAAGGGTCTATGGTGCGGACCGTGATACCAAGCGCATCCTTCGACTGATCGAGACTCACAAACTGCCTATCAAGGTGATCCAGGGTATCTGGTTGGAGCCGGAAGAAAACGATCCCGAAAAGAAGAAATCTAACATTGAGCAGGTTACCCTTGGTGTCGAACTGGCAAATGAGTATCCAGATATCGTAGTCGCCATAAGTGTGGCCAATGAAACGCAGGTGTTCTGGTCAGGGCATAAGATGAATCCCGAAATCCTGATACGATATACCCGTGCCGTTCGAAGCAATGTCTCTGTGCCGGTGACGACAGCTGATGACTACCTCTATTGGAACAAGCCTGAAAGTAAACAGGTGGCTGACGAAATCGACTTTGTCTTTACTCATATACACCCCCTGTGGAACGGAAAGTCGCTGGAGGATGGCATCAGTTGGATGGACGGGGTTTATCATGAACTTCAGGAAGTGCATCCCGACCGTATGATTGTACTCGGCGAGACCGGCTGGGCCACCGATTACAATGCCAACAAGACCGGACCCGGTGAGCAAGGCACACTGATAAAAGGGAAAGTCGACATAGCCGCCCAAGCCACGTTCCTGATCCAAATGAACCAGTGGATCGAGTCAAATCAGGTTACTACCTTCCTTTTTGAAGCCTTCGACGAATCCTGGAAAGGTGGCGGCGAGGATTCCCCGCCAAATGAGGTTGAAAAGCATTGGGGAGTCTATAACGAGGATCGTACTCCGAAAGAGTCATTTCTCAAGTCTCTGCCGCATCACCGCAAGGTTTTGGATTAGGGTGCTTGCCTGGCGTTCACACTGTCAGCCTGGAAGAAACTGAAGATAGTCTATCTGAAGTAAACGGACTAATCAGGTCGCATTTAGCCATAATGCGCCCTAACTTCTTGTGCCGCAACATGGATACGAGATTCGACTCCCCTTGTCTCCATTGATTACTATCCCAACACAAAAAAAGCCACGAAACCGCAATACAGCCTAAAGCCTCAAGCAAATCCGAGTCGCCAATCATAATCGGTTGTTATAATTGGACTTAGCCGCCGCCCCACTGTCTGTCCGGGCTGCCCAGAGGCTCGCCTCATCAGAATCGGAATTTAACTGTTGAAATATCCTATTGACAAAATCCGGATTATCTTTTACTTTGTTCGGGAGTCGAACAAAGTGGGAAGTTGTGAGAGCGAATTCTGTTAGTCCGTTCTCGATTTCTCACGGTAAATCTTTCCAAGGAGGAAAAGATGTTCATGCGGACTTCCGTTCACATTTTGGCGGTGGTTGCGATTATTGTGATGATAGGACTGCTTGGCTGCAGCGACGACAACGGCGTGGGCCCGGCACCGTTCCCGACCCAGAGCGAGGTGTTCATTGATGAATTCGGCAACAGTGTCACATTCGAGGCGTTTCTTGGTTCTAAGCTTGACGCTGTCCAAATAGATCAAACAGGTTATCAAAGCTCACGATCATTGATCGTCACAGTTCCCGATTCCGGTGATGCTTCGGGTAGTTATGCAGGTGGAGCTTTTACTGCCAATGTTGCTCGCGATCTGACTGATTACAACGCTCTGACATTCTGGGCAAAAGCCAGTACCGCCGCAACATTGGACGTTGCTGGTATTGGTAACGACAACACAGGAACGTCGAAGTACACCGCCGAAGTTACGAATCTGGCTATAACAACCGGCTGGCAGAAATACACAATTCCGATTCCTCTTTCTGAAAAGTTGGATGCCGAACAGGGTCTTTTCTATTTTGCTGAAGGCCCGGAAGGTGGCGTTGGAAACACAATCTGGTTTGACGAAGTACAATTTGCCCAGCTTTCAACAATTACCAATCCTCGTCCTGCTTTGACCAGCCGGACTATTGATGTTGAATCAGGTGAAACCGTTGATGTTGGCAATGCCATTGTAACATTCGATGTTGACGGTACAGATATTAATGTCAGCGCCATGCCGGGATATTTTACATTCACCTCATCGAATACCGGGGTCGTTTCTGTTGACGCCGATGGTGTCATTTCCGGTGCCGGAGTAGGTGATGCTACTTTAACTGCCACATTAGGTACCGTAGCTGCCACAGGTTCCATTACAGTCAATGTAAACACACCGCAGGCTGTTCCTTCTACAGCAGCTCCTACCCCGACGGTGGACGCTGCCGATGTGATTTCATTGTTCAGCAACGCCTACACTGACGAAACGGTTAATCTGTGGTCAACGGATTGGGATGATACCGACCTTGAGGATATCACGATCGGTTCTGACGATATCAAGAAATACTATAATCTGTCATTTGCAGGCGTTGATTTTTCAGACCCAACAATTGACGTGTCATCAATGACCCGTTTTCACATGGATGTATGGACACCGGTCCCGACTGATGCTCCGGCGGAGTTTACAATCAAGCTGGTCGATTTCGGCGCCGACGGTGCCTTTGGTGGGGGTGACGATCGTGAGCATGAACTTGCATTCGATGAAAACACTATGTCTTCTGAAAGCTGGGTGAGTATAGACGTTCCTCTTCTGGCCTTCTCCGGATTAACTACTAAAGGGCATCTCGCTCAGATGATAATCTCCGGTGATCTCGGAACGGTTTACATAGACAATATTTATTTCTACGACGCCGGTCCCCAAACAGCGCCGACAGTTCCAGCACCGACACCTACAGTTGGCGCTGCTAATGTCATCTCTCTTTTCAGCGATGCCTACACCGACGTGCCGGTTGATACCTGGTCGGCGGTCTATGATGTCGCCGATGTTGAAGAATATGCGATCGGTTCTGATAACACGAAAAAATACAGTAACCTTCTCTTTGCAGGCATAGAGTTTCTTACTACCACGGTTGATGCTTCTGCGCTGACTCATTTCCATATTGATGTCTGGACAGCCGATGCAACAGCTTCGCCGGCCCTGTTCAAAATCAAGCTGGTTGATCTTGGAGCCAATGGAGTCTATGGTGGTGGTGACGATGTTGAACATGAAGTCACTTTAGATCACAACACTATGAACACCGGCATCTGGGTAAGCATAGATATTCCTCTGTCCAGTTTCAGCGGTCTAACCACAAGAGGACAACTTGGTCAGTTGATTATTTCTGGAAATCCAAACACTGTATTCGTTGACAATATCTACTTCTATGATTCAGGTATCCCGACTATCCCGCTGGTTCCGGCACCGACACCCACACTTGATGCTGCCGATGTTGTTTCGTTGTTCAGCGATGCCTACACCGACGTGCCTGTTGATACCTGGTCGGCTGCCTGGGACAGCGCAACAGTCGAAGACTTTATGATTGGGTCTGATGCCACCAAAAAATACAGTTACCTTCTTTTTGCCGGCATAGAGTTCAAGACTACTACGATTGATGCTTCTGCGATGACTCATCTCTATATGAATGTATGGACACCAGATGCGACAGCTTCACCGTCAGTACTCAAAATCAAACTGGTCGATTTTGGAGCCAATGGTGTTTGGGATGGGGGTGACGATGTCGAACATGAAATCACTTTAGATGAAAGCAGCATGAATACCAGCAGTTGGGTGACTCTTGATATACCCTTGAGTGACTTCGTTGATTTGACAACAAAAGGACACCTGGCTCAGTTAATCATCTCAGGCGATCCAAACACCCTATATGTTGACAATATATATCTCCATAAGTGACATGACAGGATTAGACCATAGACGGAGGTGACAATGAATGAATGTACTATCGGGTCGGAATGACTCACATCCTGAAGAACGTACACTTACCGATTCGGTACTACGTAGGATTAGGTAATCAACGAAGTAATTGGAGAGAGAAGAAAAGATGAGACACTTACAATGCGTTTTAGCCCTTTGTTTACTGCTACTCTCGAGCAATCTCTTTGAGGCGAATGCTTCTCCTGCAGAATCATGCTGTATAGGGATCAGAGGTAATGTAGATAATTCAGTGGCCCAAGATGCTGACATTTCAGATTTAGTCTATTTGGTCGACTTTATGTTCACCGGTGGTCCCCCGCCGCCGTGTTTCGACGAAGCTGATATGGATGCTAGCGGAAGTATTGATATTTCCGACTTGGTTTACCTGGTCGACTTCATGTTCACCGGAGGTCCTCCGCCCCTCGAATGCACGTCGAGTGCTGTATTCATTGATGAATACGACGCTGGTGTAACTTATGAAGCTTTTCTCGGGTCCTATCTTGAGGCGGTTCAGGTTGATGCAGATAGTATGTATGCCGGCACTCAGGGCTTGGTAGTATCGATACCGGATGCTAACTGGGCCGGAGGGGCATTTACCGACTCTACGCCTCGTGACCTCTGGGAATACAACGCCCTTACTTTCTATGCCAAAGCAAGCGCCGAAGCAACCCTGGATGTAGCTGGCCTTGGGAATGACAATACCGGGACATCAAAATACACGGCCGAAGTAACAGGTCTCGCTCTTACTACAGAATGGCAGAAACTCATCATCCCGATCCCGGATCCTTCCAAACTAACCGCCGAGCAGGGACTGTTCTATTTTGCCGAAGGAAATGAAGGCGGTGAAGGATATCAGGTTTGGATGGATGAGATTGCGTTTGAAAATCTGCCCATAACCAACCCTCGTCCCGTAATCCCAACCATCACGCTCAATGTGACACTGGGTGGCGACATCGTGATTGAAGGTGGAACTTGCACCTTTGATGTTGGCGGTGGAGTTGATGTTGAAGTTAGCACCATGATGGGCTATTTCAATTTTACGTCCTCGGATGAAGCAGTTGTTACCGTTGGTGGCGACGGTGTTATCTCCGCAGTTGGCGCCGGAACGGCAGAATTGACTGCCGAACTCGGTAATGGTGGTGCTAAGGCTGCTATTCCTGCCCTCGGTACTGTTACGGTGGTCGTCAGTCCTCCCGAACCTGAACCGTCAACACCTGCCCCGACGCCGACGGTTGCCTCTGACAGTGTTGTCTCTCTTTACAGCGAAGCCTACACTAACGAAACGGTCAATACCTGGTCGGCGGCATGGGATGATGCCGATGTTGCAACCTATATGATCGGCGCCGACAGTACGAAGAAATACACCAACCTCGTCTTTGCCGGGATAGAGTTTACGAGCCCGACCGTTGATGTTTCTGCGATGGACCATTTCCATATTGATGTCTGGACCCCGAACCCATCGGGAACTCCGAATCTGTTCAAAGTCAAACTTGTCTCCTTCGGTGCTGACGGCGCCTGGGGTGGTGGCGACGATACCGAACATGAGCTATCTTTTGACGAGAGCACAATGTCATCTGAAGCCTGGGTCGGCATAGATGTGCCTCTGGCCAGTTTCAGCGGACTGGCGGAAACCGCTCACATGGCTCAGATGGTTATTTCGACTGACCCAACAACAGCCTACAATACCGTATACTTGGACAACATCTACTTCTACGACTCCGGCCTCCCCTCAGAGCCGGAAGTTGCAGCTCCCTCCCCGACCGTCAATCCTGACTACGTTGTGTCGCTCTATAGTGATGCCTACGCCAGTGCGACCATTGACACCTGGTCGGCTGTCTGGGATCAGGCCGATGTGTCTGATTTTGTGGTCGATGCTGATAACTCCAAGCATTACACCAACCTTGTCTTTGCCGGCGTAGAGTTTACATCCAGTCCGGTCGATGCTTCCGCGATGACTCGCTTCCACATGGACGTCTGGACACCGGTCCCGACCGGCGCCCCGGCTCTCTACAAAGTCAAGCTGGTCGATTTCGGCGCCGATGGTGCCTACGGCGGCGGCGACGATGTCGAACACGAGTTGTCTTTTGACGAGACCACTATGAACAGCCACGAGTGGGTTAGTATCGATATCCCACTTACCGATTTCACCAATCTGACAACGACCGGCGCTCTTGCCCAGATGATAATCTCAGGTGATCTGGGTGAGATCTATGTCGACAATATTTACTTCTGGACGCCTCCTCCGACCGAACCGCAAGAGGCGGCCCCGACACCGACTGAGGATGCCGGCGATGTAGTGTCACTCTTGAGCGATGCTTACACCAACCATCCGGTTGATACCTGGTCGGCCGGTTGGGATCAGGCCGATGTCTCAGACTTCGTGGTCGATGCCGACAGCTCCAAGCATTACACTAACCTCGTGTTTGCCGGTGTTGAGTTCACCACGACCACGCTCGATGCATCAAGTATGGATCGGTTCCACATGGATGTATGGACACCAAACCCGACCGGTGCTCCGGCTGTCTACAAAGTCAAACTGGTAGACTTCGGCGCCGATGGTGCCTGGGGCGGTGGTGACGATGTTGAGCACGAGTTGTCCTTCGACGAAACCACCATGAGCAGCCACAGCTGGGTTTCCATCGATATCCCGCTCACCGACTTCACAGGTTTGGTTACAACCGGTCACCTGGCTCAGATGATAATCTCAGGTGACATGTCAGAGGTCTGGGTAGACAATATTTACGTCTACACTACCGCCGGTCCGCCGACCGAACCGACAACATCAGCACCGACGCCGACTCAGGATGCCGGTGATGTTTTCTCTGTATTCAGTGATACTTACACAAGCACAGAGTTTGACGTTTGGTCACCTGGCTGGGATATGGGCGATGTTGTTGCCTTTACCATCGCTGCTGATAATCTCAAGAAATACACCAACTGGGGTTATGTCTTGTCTGAATATTCAGTAGGCGTAACGGGCCCTCAGGATATCAGTTCTATGACTCATTTCCACATGGACGTCTGGACACCGGATGCTACCGATGGATCTTCTGAGTTTAAGATCAAACTGGTAGACTTTGGTGCCGATGGTAATCCCGGCGGTGGAGATGATTCTGAACATGAGTTGACTCTTGGTGATGCTACAATGAGTACCGGCAGCTGGGTAAGCCTTGATATAGCACTGGCTGACTTTAGTGGTATGACTGGAACAGGAAACTTCGCTCAGATGATCCTCTCCGGTACATACAGTACTTTCTTCATAGATAATCTGTATTTCTACGTGACTGCTGCTACCGAACCACAAGAAGCGGCTCCGACACCTGACTACGGTTCCGGAAGTGTTGTTGCTCTGTACAGTGATGCCTACACCAACCATCCGGTCGACACCTGGTCGGCTGGTTGGGATGTGGCTGATGTAGCAGACTTTGTGGTCGATGCGGACAGCTCGAAGCAATATACCAACCTCGTCTTTGCCGGTATTGAGTTCACGACTACCACGCTTGATGCATCTTCGATGGACCGCTTCCACATGGATGTATGGACTCCTGATGCAACACCGGGCGGCCAACTGT
The DNA here is from genome assembly GCA_029860345.1 of Candidatus Zixiibacteriota bacterium. Lineage (NCBI taxonomy): Bacteria > Pseudomonadati > Candidatus Zixiibacteriota > Candidatus Zixiibacteriota bacterium. The sequence continues at coordinate 147,792 of JAOUBJ010000007.1, forward strand.
ACCGAGTCAAACTGGTTGACTTCGGTGGTGATGGCGCCTGGGGTGGTGGTGATGACGTTGAACATGAGCTGGTTTTTGATGAGACCACGATGAGCACCGGTGGCTGGGTCGGCATCGATGTCCCGCTTTCCGACTTCACCGGTCTGACAACGACCGGTCATCTGGCTCAGATGATTATCGCCAGCGATTCTCTGAGTACAGTGTTCATGGATAATGTCTACTTCTATTCGACCGCTCCGCTCAGTGCGGCTACGACGCCGACACTTCCAAGTGGCGACGTCATTTCTCTCTACAGCGACGCCTACACCGACGTGACGGTAGATACCTGGTCGGCTGGTTGGGATGCTGCCGACGTTGCAGACGTACTGGTTGGTTCCGACAACGCGAAACTGTACACCAACCTCTCGTTTGCCGGGATAGAGTTTACATCATCCACGATTGATGCTGACTCGATGACTCACTTCCATATCGATGTCTGGACTCCCGATGCTACAGGTGCACCTGCTGTCTTCATGATCAAACTTGTTGATTTCGGTGGTGACGGTGCCTGGGGTGGTGGCGATGACGTTGAACATGAGTTGACTCTTACCGAGAGCACCATGGACAGTGGCGGCTGGGTGAGTATTGAACTTGCCCTGTCAGCTTTCACCGGTCTGGTGACTAAGGGCCATCTGGCTCAGATGATCATCTCGGGTGATCCCAATACCATGTGGGTTGATAATGTGTATCTACACAAGTAGTCTTGTGTGAATAATTAGTGAACGGAGACAATGAGTGAATGTACTATCGGATCGGAATAACTTAGGTTCCCAAGAACGACCTTTGGCCGATCCGGTAGTACGTCTCATCTGGCGGGAGAAGCAGGCGACTCCTGTGGACGATTCCCGGCAGGTGGGACTGTCCCGTTCTATCGTCTCAGAGCCAACGAATAACCTTCTAAAAATGAACTTGTAATGCTTTGCCGTATCCTGAGGCTAATCTTCCTGTCGGCCTCTTTTGCGATCTTAATGTCCAATAACGGTTATTCCAGTCCATCTGATTCATCCGGGACCTGGACGTTGGTCTGGAACGATGAATTCGGCGGTACGGCCGGAGAGTCGCCCGATGCTGGTAACTGGGGATATGATATAGGGACCGACTGGGGCAATGCGCAGCTTGAATACGACACCGACCGTCCTTCTAATGTGTCTTTGGATGGAAACGGAAATCTCGCCATTATCGCCCGTGAAGAATCCTATATGGGTCGGCAGTATACGTCGGCAAGGATAGTGACAAGGGGTCTGTATGAACCGACTTACGGCAGAGTCGAGGCTCGTATCAATCTTCCAACCGGACAGGGTATCTGGCCCGCATTCTGGATGCTCGGCAGTGACTTCACCACAGTTGGCTGGCCCCAGTGTGGCGAGATTGATATCATGGAATATCTCGGACATCAGACAAATACGGTTTATGGTACTATTCACGGTCCCGGTGCTTATGGCGGAGGTGGTGTTGGAACGTCGTATGTTTTGGAGGACGGACAGTTCGATACCGACTTTCATGTTTTCGCGGTGGAATGGGAAGAAGACGTGATCAGGTGGTATGTGGACGACGTCAATTATTATACAGTCACTCCGGACAGTCTCGGCGGCAACGAATGGGTGTTTGACCACCCGTTCTACATTATTCTGAATGTAGCAGTCGGCGGTAACTGGCCCGGACCTCCCGATGGTTCGACGGTTTTCCCTCAGACAATGCTCGTCGATTATGTCAGAGTTTACCAAAGGGGTTCATCTGCAGAATCATGCTGTCGAGGTTTCACAGGCAATGTTGACAATTCACCGAGCGAAACAGTTGATATTACTGACCTGGTTTATATGGTCGATTATATGTTTTCAGGAGGCTCACCCCCACCTTGCATGCAAGAAGTCGATATGGACGGGAGTCCGGGGATTGACATTGGTGACCTGGTCTATCTTGTCGACTACATGTTTACCGGTGGTCCTTTGCCTCTCGAATGTCCAGCCCCGCTGGATTTTGTATTCACGGATGAATTCCACGGTACGGTATTTTATCAGGCATTCCTCGGTTCCAAACTGGACGCCGTTCAGATCGATCAGACTATTATGTATGCAGGCACACAGGGGTTGGTAGTAACCGTTCCGGATGTTGGAGACCCATCCGGAAATTATGCCGGGGGGGCATTTACGACCTCCATAGCCTTTGACTTAACAAAGTATAACGCACTTACATTCTGGGCGAAAGCGAGTACAGCCGCAACACTGGATATCGCCGGGATCGGCAATGATAATACCGGAACATCAGAATACACAGTCGATGTGAATGACCTTGCACTTACGACAACATGGCAAAAATACATCATTCCCTTCCCCCTTGCCGAGAAGTTAGACAATGAGCAAGGACTTTTCTACTTTGCCGAAGGACCGGAAAACGGTAGCGGGTATCAGATTTGGATGGATGAAATTATCTTCGAAGACCTGGCGACCATAACCAACCCGCGTCCCGCCTTGAACTCACAGACAGTTGACGTGGAATCCGGTGATACTATCTTTGTCGATTACGGTACGGCTACTTTCGACGTTGACGGCACTGATTTAGATGTGAGCTTTATGCCGGGATATTTCAGCTTCTTATCTTCAGATGAACTTGTGGTATCGGTCGGTGTCGATGGAACTATCACAGCCGTTGGAATCGGCACTGCAACCATAACAGCAACTCTCGGCGCCACGGCTGCTACCGGGACGATTACAGTCAATGTAAACGCACCTCCAGACGAACCGGCAACATCAGCCCCGACGCCGACAGTTGATGCCGGCAGTGTAATCTCCCTTTTCAGTGATGCCTACACCGATGTGACCGTTGATACCTGGTCGGCTCCGTGGGACCAGGCTGATGTCGAAGATTTTATGATCGGTCCTGATGCCACGAAGAAGTACACTAACCTTGTCTTTGCCGGTATAGAGTTTACATCTACTACGGTTGATGTCTCTGCGATGACCCATTTCCACATGGATGTATGGACCCCGGACAACACCAATGCGCCTTCGGTGTTCAAAGTTAAGCTGGTAGACTTTGGTGCCAATGGTGTTTGGAGCGGCGGCGATGATGTTGAGCACGAAATAACCCTTAACGAATCTACTATGAACACCGGAAGCTGGGTAAGTATTGATCTTGCTTTAACAGATTTCACTAACCTGACAACCAAAGAGCATCTGGCTCAGTTACTCATCTCGGGTGATCCAAATACAGTTTATGTGGATAATATTTACTTCTATGATGCCGGTTCTCCCACAGCTCCGACAGTTGCGGCTCCGACGCCGACAGTTGGTGCTGCCGATGTTATATCCTTGTTCAGCGATGCCTACACCGATGTGCCGGTAGACACTTGGTCGGCTGTCTGGGATGTTGCCGATGTTGAGGACTATGCAATCGGTTCTGACAACACCAAGAAATACACCAACCTTGTTTACGCCGGTATAGAGTTCAAGACTACTACCGTTGATGCATCGGCCATGACTCATTTTCACATGGATTTATGGACGCCGGACCCAACTATGTCTCCAGCGGTTTTCAATATCAAGCTGGTCGACTTTGGCGCCAATGGAGTTTGGGATGGTGGTGGTGACGATGTCGAACATGAGTTGTCTCTTGACCACAATACAATGAATACCGGTAGCTGGGTTAGTATTGAACTTGCTCTGTCGGATTTCACCGGTCTGACGACCAGAGCACATTTGGCTCAGTTGATAATTTCGGGTAATCCCAATACTGTATATGTTGATAATGTCTACTTTCATAAGTAATATGATGCAGATAATTCTTGAACGGCAAAACTAAATGTGCTCACAATCAGATAAAAACAACACGCCTCCCAAAGAGCGACCCCTGGCCAATTCGGTTCGCCGTCTGGTCTGGCGCGAAAAGAGAACAACCAGAGCTGAGATTGCACGGTTGACCGGGCTGTCTCGTTCTACAGTTTCCGAGATTGTTGACAGTCTGCTAACCACCGGGCTCATAGAAGAGATCGGTGCCGGCAAGTCAAGCGGCGGTCGGCGTCCGATCGTACTTGAGTTTCAGGATGAAGCCAGGTGTATCCTGGGTGTAGATCTGGGAGCTACTCACGTAGGGGTAGTTCTGACCGATCTTCGAGGCAACGTCCTGGCCTGGAAGGAGCGCCGCCATCCGGTGAGATCCGATCCCAAGGGTTCCCGAGAACTGGTCATCGCCCTGTGTGACGAGTGCCTGAATGAGAGTGGCAAGGATAAGGGATCGCTCTTGAGTATCGGGGTAGCGGTGCCCAGTCCGGTAGATCCTCTTAACCCAAAACTTCTTTCGGAAGTAGTGATTCCCGCCTGGCGTGGAGAAAGCGGACTGGAGCAACTTCAGCAATATTACGGCGTCAAGGTCCATGTCGACAACGACGCCAATTTGGGCGCGGTGGCTGAAAATTGGTGGGGGGCTGGTCAAGGGATTGAGGATCTCGTATACATTAAGGTCGCACATGGAATCGGCGCCGGCTACATCCTGAATGGAGACGTATATCGTGGCGCCGCAGGCGTAGCAGGTGAGATGGGCCACCTGCCTATCGATCCAAACGGCTCCCCTTGCGTCTGCGGTCTCAAGGGCTGCCTGGCAACATTAGTCGGAGCGCCGGCGGTATCAGAGCGTGCGCGTGAATTGGCAGGGGATTATCCCGACAGTTGCCTCAAGATCAATTCTGCACCTTTCTCAGACTTGAGGGTAGCTGTAGAGCAGGGCGACGCACTCGCAACTCGACTTGTGGATGAAATCACCGATTATCTGGCCATTGCGATTGCAGGCTGGTTCAATCTCATGAATCCCAAACTCGCAATTCTGGGCGGAAGTATGGCCAGTCTCGGTGAATTCGTTGTGGGTCCTCTGAGGGAAAAGGTCAGGGGCAATACTCTGGTAAGCAAAGCGGCGGTGAGTATCAGGATCGGCGAACTCGGCCCGAGAGCGGTTGCAGTCGGTGCGGCAACACTGGCCCTGCAGGCGATGTTTTCAGATCCTCAACCGGTTGGTAGCAGTGAGCAGCCAAGGACATGATGCGCTGGCGGACGCTAACAAATACTGTTCATATAATCTCGATCGTTGCCACTTTGGTGTTGAACGGATGCAGCAACTCTACAGATTCGAAAATGATATACCGCTTAGTATGGAACGATGAATTTGACGGACCGGTGGGCCAAAAGCTCGGCTCCGACAAATGGGGCTACGATGTCGGTACCGACTGGGGTAACGCTCAACTTGAGTACGATACCGACCGAGCTGAGAATGTCTCCCTGGATGGAAACGGCAATCTAGCCATTGTCGCCCGCAAGGAGTCCTATCAGGGACAACCATACACCTCGGCTCGGATCGTGACACGGGATTTGTTCGAACCAAAGTACGGCAGGATTGAGGCCCGAATCAAACTCCCGACCGGTCAGGGTATCTGGCCGGCTTTCTGGATGCTGGGTAATGACATCAAAACCGTTAGCTGGCCCCAATGCGGCGAGATAGACATTATGGAATATCGTGGTCAGCATTCGCATGTCATCCACGGCAGTCTGCATGGCCCAGGCTACGCCGGGGGACGCGCCCTGTCTCGCAGTTACACGCTTGATGGAGCAGGATTCGATACCGACTTTCACGTTTTTGCGGTTGAATGGACCCGGGGGAGGATCGATTGGCACGTGGATGGTAGTCACTACCTGACTATCCTGCCGGAGCATGCCAATGGTGATTGGGTGTTTGATCACCCGTTCTATATTATTCTGAATGTGGCTGTAGGTGGCCACTGGGTCGGACCGCCCAACGAAAACACTGTTTTCCCGCAAACAATGTTGATTGACTACGTTCGAGTATACGCTGGAGAGTCATGATCACTCACGGCCTTCTGCGTGACAACCCCTTTGAGGAGTTTTGATGAACCCATCGCAGCACTTTGAAACTGCTCCGGAAGACCGGATTTCCCTCGCACAAAGACTGGTCTATGGCCTCGGCGGATTGATAAACAACTTACTGGCCGCTGCCAGTGGCGGTATGATGATTGTTCTCAATCTCGGCCTCGGCATGAATCCCGCCCTCGTCGGTCTGCTGGGAGCGCTGCCTCGTTTCACCGATGCGCTGACGGACCCGATGATGGGATTTATTTCCGACCGCACCAAGTCAAGATGGGGAAGGCGTCGGCCATACATCTTTTGTGGCGCCATAGCCGCCGGTCTGATATTTGCCGCGCTGTGGCAATTACCGAGAGGGCAGAGCGAGACTTTCTACTTTATCTGGTTCCTTGCCGGTTCGATTCTTTTCTACATGGGATATACCGTGTTTGCCACTCCCTGGGTTGCCTTGGGGTATGAGTTGACGCCAGATTATCACGAGCGCACTCGTCTCATGGGTACGCAGAACTTCCTCAGCCAACTCGCCTACGTGGTATCACCCTGGTTTTTGTGGATAATGACTTACCAGGGTTGGTTCAAAGATCAGATCGACGGCGCCGCCGGCCTGGCCATCATCATCGCCGCGGTGACTATTGGAGTTGGTATCCTACCTGCCATCTTTCTCAGAGAGCGTCTCAAAGGGATCGCTGTGGCCGAGATTACCGCTGAGGGTCAGAAATCCCAGAGTACCGCTGCCGCCTTCAAGCGAAATATTATCGAGTTCTTCAAAGGGTTTGCCGCTACTATAAAGTCGGGACCGTTTTTGAAACTCGGCCTGGCGACCTTTTTAGTTTTCAATGGCTTCATTCTGATAGCCGCCTTTCAGTCCTACGTGACTATTTATTACGTCTGTGGCGGGGATCAGAATTTGGGTGCGGAATACGTAGGGTACACCGGAAGCGTCGCTGCGGTTTCCACCTTTATCGTTATTCCCATCGTAACATGGCTCGCTACCAAGATTGGTAAACGGCGCGCCTTCTTCTACTCGACCGGCATCTCCATGGTCGGCTATGCTGTAAAATGGATCTGTTACAATCCTGAAATTCCCTGGCTGGTCGTGGTCCCGGCGCCGCTGCTTGCTTTCAGTCTGGGGGGTTTGTTCACGCTGATGCCTTCGATGATGGCCGATGTTGTTGATCTCGATGAACTCGAAACTCACGAACGCCGCGAGGGGATGTTCGGCTCCATATTCTGGTGGGTTGTAAAACTCGGAATGTCAGCCGCTCTGGCCGGTGGCGGATTCTTGCTCAACGCTAGTGGCTTCGATGTTGAGCTGGGGGAAAGTCAGACCGTTAGTGCCCTCTTCTTGATGCGGATTTTTGACGTCGTTATCCCAATTGTGACATCAGCGATTGCGATCTGGGCAGTGGCCACATTCCCGATTACCGAAAAGAAAGCGCGCGAAGTAAGAGAAGAGTTGGAACGCAGAAGAGGCAAGGGGAACGAAGTAGCATCGTAATGATTGTCGACCGACGACCAGAAAAAGAGCATCACCGTGAAGTGATGCTTTTTTTGTATGACTTTGGCTAAAGCTCAATCGGTGATTTCGAATTCTGCTCTTAGGTCAGTATCGGAACATCCCCCGATCCAAAGGTGAAATTCTCCCGGCTCGGTGACAAGTTGCATCTGTCGGTTGTAAAAGGCCAGATCATCCGTGCTCAACTCGAAGCTGACCGTCTTGCCGGCGCCTGGACTAAGTTTGATCCGTTGGAATCCTTTTAGCTCTTTGACGGGTCGAGTTACGCTCCCCACCAGATCTCTGACGTATAGCTGTACGACTTCCTCTGCCTCGACAGCACCTGAGTTGTGAAGGTCGACCGTCACTGTAAAGCTACTGCCCATCGGTATGCTGACGCTGGACAACATGAGATTCGTATACTCGAACTTAGAATACGAAAGACCGAAGCCGAATGGAAACAGTGGAGAGTTTGGTACATCCAGGTGAAACGAGGTGTCGCCAAAAGAGTGTTGAGGTGCATTGAGCTCGATGTCATCCATGCTCACGACCGATTCGGACGTGCCCGGACGACCGGTGTTCTTGTGCGAGTAGTAAATAGGAATCTGTCCGGCAACTCGGGGGAAGGTAACCGGTAGTCTGCCCGAAGGGGACTCTTTGCCGAAAAGAAGATCAACAATCGCCGGTCCGGCCATACTACCCGGATGCCAGGCACAAAGGAGGGCGTCGAACTTACCGACCACACTCTGCAAAGCGAGTGGTCGGCCGGCCATTAGCACTACGATTAACGGCTTGCCCAACCGACACATCTCCTCAATCAGCTCTTCCTGATTTCCCGGAAGGGAGATATCGGCCCGGCAGTGAGCCTCACCGGCCAGGATCGACTCTTCACCCAGGAACATAACAACTGCATCAGACTTACTAGCGGCTTCTATCGCCTCAGGGAACCCATCGCGTGTTCGGCTACGCGTGCTTTCCATGCCACGAGCGTAGTGGATTTCAAACTCTCCGCCAAACTGTGTCTGCAGTGCCGCCACGGGAGTCTGACTCAACGATGGATCTCCGTCGAATACCCATGTCCCAAGCTGTTCGTATCCATCGTTAGCCAGTGGACCGATCAGGGCCAGTGACTTCAATCGGTTGGGCTTAAGAGGCAGAAGCTCATTCTTGTTTTTCAGTAGCACGATACTCTCAACAGACGCTCTTTTGGCAATCTCAAGGTGGTTGGCCGGCGACAGTGGATCTGATGCTGCCGTCGTTTTTATTGGATCATCAAAGAGTCCCAGCAGAATCTTCACCCTAAGTATATTGCCAACCATCGTGTCGATACGTTCGACAGATATCCTATCTTCTTCAACGAGCGCACCAAGGTAGTCAGCAAATGTGCTGCTGGTCATTTCCATATCGACACCCGCGCTGGCAGCTTCGTAAGCCGACTCCTTGTCGTCGGACGTAAGTCCGTGGACCGATAGCTGGCTGATTGATTCCCAGTCGCTAACCACAAATCCATCGTATCGCCACTCTTCGCGGAGAATCTGTCGCAATAGAAACGGATTGGCCGATGCAGGGACGCCATTAAGGTCACCGAACGAAGTCATGAATGACGCCACTTGGGCCTCAGCGGCTGCACGGAACGGAACCAGATGGACATTGCGAAGTTCGTGTTCCGATAAATTGGTAGTGTTGTAGTCTTTGCCGCTTTCACTGGCGCCGTAACCAGCGAAGTGTTTGGCGCACGCAGCAATACTGTCCGCCCGAGCCAAGTCCTCACCCTGGAAACCGGCAATCATAGACTTGGCCAGCTCTGCGCACAAGTGTGTGTCCTCGCCGAATGATTCTGCTATTCTACCCCAGCGCGGATCACGGCTTATGTCTATCATCGGAGCGAAGGTCCAGTTGACACCCGCTGCGGAAGCCTCAATTGCCGAGATTCGACCGCATTGTTCCACCAAGGTTGGGTTCCAGGTGGCCGCCAATCCCAATGGAATCGGAAAAACGGTCTTGAATCCGTGAATAACGTCGCGGCCAATCAACAAAGGAATCCCCAGACGACTCTCCTTCAGTGCAACTTGTTGGAGTTCGTCAACAGTCGTGACATCAACTTCGTTCAACAGGCCGCCGATCTTGCCACCCGCAATGGAGTTTCGCAATTCCGGCGGGATGGAGCCACCCCCACCGTTGATCAGAGAGAGTTGCCCGATCTTTTCTGCAAGAGTCATTTGCTCCAGAAGATCGGTAGTCCGTTTTTCAACTACGTCCGGATTGTCAGTCACTTGTCTCAATCTTCATCCTTCACTTAGTTACCGACATATAGGTGCAAGTAAGTTCTGATCTCCCACTCGTTACCGTCGTCAGCATCTGGGTTTGGTATGGGACCGTCCGGGCCCGGCAGTGAAGTGGGACGATACCGGGAGGAGTATTCGTCGAGCGACCGCCAGATGGCCTTCACGCCAAGCCGTGTTTGCGGCAGGGCGAACCACTCGGGCTTCCCGATGAACGTTGAAATGTCAGCATACAATTGAATCGGAAAGGTAAGGTTGTGATCACGATGGTAATCATAAGGGCCCCAATCGTTAAGTTCAATAGCAGCCTGCAACCTCGTGGATCCGGAGATAAGGCGAACATCAGCTCCATACCGATCAATCAGTCTTGGATCGTCTCCGTGTGGTTCACCTTTGCCCGCGTAAAGATTGGCAATCATACTAAAGTCTGGCCTAAGTTTCGAGACTATTCGAGCACGAGCTTCCCATACATCACGTGCCGGGGTGGCACCGGGGAACGGGTAGATAGGATTACCAGCAGCAGAATCAAAGAAAAGAGCCGCATCCATAGTCGTTTTATAGTGCTTGATAATGAGACCAAAGGTCGCTGCGAGTTTGGCGTCTTCGCGTATATCGCTATCCCAGAGATACATCCATGTAGCAGGGGTCGGGTCGTAGGTAATAACGATTTCGCCGGCGACCATCTCGCGGTTTTCACGAACAGCAAAGGCATCGTCCCGAACGTTGCGCGGATGTCCGGGTTGTGGAACATCTGCAGGCATTGGACCCTTGAGAGGTTTTTGCCACAAGAAGTTGGGAGATACTTCGAGATTTCCGAAACGGGTTGAAACACCGGTTATGAGATTTCGTTGGTTTCCCTTCCCACTCTCCTTCAACCACCAATCAGAGTAAGTTTGGGTCAATGTAGGTCCACCGTCGGCAACCAGTCCCATGGATGCTCCTTGAAGGTACCAAAGCCAGCTTCCCATGGAGTAGCTCAGTTTGAATTTACCGCCAAAAGCGTCCTTGGATTCTATGCTGTCCTGCAAAACTTCGTAGTTACCTTCTGTTCCCTTTACGAACTGAAAAGGCTGCCCAACTTTGTTATCACCAGACCAGATTCCGCCCAGTTCGACTGTCAGTGGTCCGCGATTGATCTCGAGATGGAGAGTGGCCTTCTTTGTCTTGGGCAGGGGGATCGCCGTGGAAGTAACAGCGTTCGTTTGATCGGCAAGATCATGCTGGTAGATTCCAGTCGCCAGAACAGATCCGATTCTCCGTTGGTATTTCAACAGGGCGGCCGGGTTCGCTCCCCACCAGAGTTCCGGCCCTATCGCGAACTTAAGACCATTGAGGTTCTTTTTTCCGGTGAACTCCAACCCCAACGGTGCTTCGCCGTTATAAATGTCTATGTTCGGTCCGTAGTTGGCCTCGCGGTAAAGACCGAAAAAATCTCCCTCATATCCCCAGTGATAGTGACCTGTTCGGTAGAACCCTTCAACGTCGAACAAGCGTCCGGCCCAGGAAACTGATGCGCTATAGACCTTGAGACGTTCGATATCTTTCAATTCGATCTCGCCGTTATTGAACACGATAGCTTGCACCCGGCCACGATTCTCATAAAAAATCTCGTCAATCGGGTTCTCAGGAACGTGTCCTATATAATTCAATGCCAACGTGCCTCGCACAGCCCCCGAGGGCTTCGCCTCGATTTCTGTGTAATAAGACTCCAGGTGATCAAAACCTTGGAACGCGGGGTATCCCGGCGGGCCTGGATTTTTGGGTGTGGTGACATTGATACCACCCGTGCTGATTGTCTCAAATCTGAACCAGGCGCGACTTACCCTAACCCTGCCGCCTGTCTCCGCAGTGAGGGCAGCTTTGTTGCCTCTAGCTTCAAGGGCCGCTCCCATTGGAGTGATTTTGGAAAAGTGAGCGCGAATTGTCTCCAGTGAGGTGCTTGGCCCGTATGGGTCCAGAGTATACGCCTTTTTCAACGCGTAATAAGCAGCCCTCGGGTAAAGTTGGTATAGACCTGAAGCATCGGGGAATCCCTTGGCACAAATACCCCACCACTCCTCGTTCATATTATTCTCGCCCGGTATCAAGTCTTCTTGGTATCCGCCGTTGGGCCAGGAGGCGTTTATGTCGTGTATATCGAGATTCTCCTCCTGCTTGTATTTCCACCAACCATCCGAGAACTGAAATGTGAATCCACCGCAGGCGTTACCGATTCTGCCTTTGTCATGCGACTGTTCATAGATTTCCTGCCATTGACCGATCAAATAGCGCGCCTGAGTCTGCTGATCTTCCTGCAGGGTTTTGGCATTGAACGCATCAGCGCCGAACTCTGTGAAGATATAGGGGATACCCATTTTCTCTTTGACAACTTCAAAGGCGTCTCGTGCCGAAATCCCGCGGTATACATTGGAACCAAGGATATCCAGGTTCGATAGTTCCTCGGCGATGATATCGATATATTGCAGATCACCGTTGGCCATCGCGACAGGACGCCCAGGGTCCCTGGACTTAATCATGTCGGTAACATCGCCGAACAACGTGTAGAGATAACGAGCTTTGGCCGCCCTGCGTTCACCCTCGGGTAGAGCCTCGGTTTCGGCCGAGCTCCATTCAAGTCCATAGTTGTTTTCGTTGCCTAACAGCCAGAAGAGCATTCCCGGCGTACCATCAAACTCGGCGACAAGAGCTTCCATCTCCGCCATAAGCACGGCGCGCGTGGTGGGGTCGGAGTAGTCGGTGATGGGTGTCCATACACCGTTGAGCGTCAACCCGTAGCGCCCCAGCGGATGGTTAACAACGGTATAGATGCCATACGTCTCATATATGTACTTGACCCATCGAGGTGGGATGCCAACATAGTGACGAATGGTGTTGACACCCATATTCTGCAAAAGCGGCATCTCACGGGCGAGGGCGGCCATGATAAAATCGTCCGACTGAGTCCAGAGACTGTAAGCATAGTTCTTTCCGATCGGGATATAGCCCCAGTTCATTCCCTTGATCATGAAATCGGCGCCGTTGACCTGGAGCTTCGATCCCGATTGGTCATTGATGATCTTGACTGTTGGTACTTCAGTCGCCATCACCGGTTGAACGGAAGTGCCGGCAATTACTATGGCCAGCAAGACAATAACGACCGATACGGTATGATTGATACGCGGAGTTGCAGTAGTCATCCAAGTCTACCTTCTGTTTAAGTCTTTGTTAGCGAACAAAATAAGCATCCGCGTGGCAACAAAAAACAGTCGCGCTACGAAAAACAAGACTTTGTTCTCTTACCGAACAAAGTACCCCAGAATCCCAGATTTGTCAAGCAATATTGACCGAAACAGTGGTCGAGTGATCTATGAAAATCCGGCTCAGTGGTAAACCTGCCGCAGTAGCCATCGATAGTCTCCCAATCCTCTCGGCCCTTGTTTGAGACGGTTGGCAGCTCTCATCCCTTTATCCCACATACAAAAGCCCTCCATTTGCCTTGTTGATTTGCCCGGTCATACAGAAGAGCTCCCCCCGGCTGGACGGAACTGGAACTCTGAGCTGGTTCTCACCTATCTCAGACAAACTGGGTGAGAGTCTTCAGGGCTTCGACCTCGCGGAGTGAGTCAGGCCGCCACCGACTAAGTCGGGATAGCATCCGACCCAATGGCCGGGTCTACGAAACAAGTTCCACTACTGGGTGATTGAGAAATCGGTTTTGCGAATGACAAATAGCGGGGATAAAAAAAGAGGACAGACCGCATTGGTCTGTCCTCTGATCAATCAATCTACTGTGTTGCTACTTCAGCAGTAGCATCTTCTTGGTATCAACAAAAGCGTCAGCCTGCAAGCGATAGAAGTAAACACCGCTGGCGTTTCTTCCGGAGTTCCAGGTAACGCTGTGATGACCGGCACCGAAAGACCCATCCACAACCGTAGCAACCTTCTGACCCATGATGTTGAAGATTTCAAGGGTCACTCGGGCCGCATTCGGCAGCGCGAAGCTGATCTCAGTCAGCGGGTTGAACGGGTTGGGATAGTTCTGTCCCAATCCGAACTCGATCGGCAGGTTCTCGTCTGTCGGGTGAGCCACGAACGGGACAACGTCATCGCGGCAGTTGTTGTGCAACTCATTCAGACAGGTGGCGGTGAAGTTGACATCGGAGAGAGTTGCTCCGAAGCCGTCCAGCACCGCGGTGTTACCGCCGACCGCCATATCTGCAACGGCCAGGAACTCGTTGACGGTCAAACCGGCAAACGGTCCGCCACAAGAATCGATGACATAGGCGCCATAATTGCCGCCGCCATCGAGCAGACCCAGCAGCACCGGGATACCGGCTTCTGAGAACCCGACATTCAGTTTCAGGGCCAGTATCTGACCGGCCAGAACGCCCGCACTTGTGTACGTGGGGTTGTGGTAGTCATCGTCGAGTGTGCCGGGTGTCCCGCCGGCCGGCAGGTACTTCCGGACCTTACTGGAATTGGTCCAGTGGGCCGTGTAATAATCCGGATGACCGATGGTGACACCGTCCGGGAAGACATCATCGAAATAATGATCTCGGATGCAGCCCGGTTGGGTCGAGAACATGTCATCGGCCTGGCTATCCGGACAGTCGGTGCCCCAGCCACCCATCGTATAGGTGCAGAACTCACGCGGACAGGACTCTCTGAATATTTCCTGTGAGCAAGTATCGGAAGCGTTGCCACAGGTATCCATCGCGTACCAGTACCGCGTGTAGATGAACTCGCCGTCGTTCGGACCGGCGGCTGTGTCGGTACCGACCATGATTATGGCCGGATCAGAATCACAGTCATCAGTAGCCGTTGGCGGAGTGAATTCGAGCACATCCTCGCAACCGATGGTGTCGGCAGCAGCACACGCAATCACCGGTGGCGTGTTGTCCTCCACAGTGATCGTCTGAGTGGCCGACGAAGTGTTGCCACAAGAGTCAGCAGCCGTCCAGGTGCGAGTAATACTATACTCAGCCGGACAGTCGCCGAATGTGGTGTCGTCGGCATAGGACAAATCAGCCGGACCACAGGCATCAGTCGCACTTGGCGTGCTGAAGTTCGGTTCGGCGGGACATTCCAGAGTTTCATTGCCGCCCACGCCGGAGATTACCGGTGGCGTGTTGTCGACAACTGTAATGGTCTGGCTGGCCGTCGACGTGTTGCCACATGAATCAGCCGCCGTCCAGGTGCGAGTGACCGCGTACTCCTGCGGACAATCGCCCGGAGTGGTCTGGTCACTATGGCTCAGGCTGGCCGGGCCACAGGCGTCTGTCGCACTCGGAGTGCTGAACTGAGGCTCGGCCGGACAATCGATGGTTTGAGGACCACCTACACCGGTGATAACCGGAGCGGTGTTATCGACCACCGTTATGGCCTGGCTGGCCGTTGCCGTGTTGCCGCAAGCATCGGTAGCCGTCCAGGTACGAGTAACCGAATACTCCTGAGGGCAAGCGCCCGGAGTGGTTTGGTCACTGTACTCAAGCGTCGGGTCGCCGCAATTGTCTGAGGCCGACGGATTGCTGAAGACCGGTTCGGCCGGACACTCGATAGTCTGCGGTCCACCTACGCCAGAGATAACCGGCGGAGTCTCATCGCGAATGATGATGTTCTGCTGGCATGACGAAGAGTTGCCACAGGCATCAGTAGCTGTCCAGGTGCGCACAATCTCCAACGGACAAGTGGTAGTCACGGTGTCGTCGCTGGATACGATACTCGGGTTCGGATCGCAGGCATCGACCGCCGTGGCCTCACCATAGGCGCCAACCGACTCACAACTGAAGTCAACATCGCTGGGACAAGAAATGACCGGTGGCGTGTTGTCTTCGACCGTGATCGTCTGGCTGGCCGTGGAAGTGTTACCGCATTCGTCCACAGCCGTCCAGGTACGAGTCACCGAGAACTCCTGCGGACAGGCGCCCGGAGTGGTCTCGTCGTTGAACGAAAAGTCTACCGGACCGCAAGCGTCATTTGCTGACGGGTTGCTGAAGTTCGGTTCGGAAGGACACTCGATGGTCTCGTTGCCCCCCACACCAGAGATAACCGGCGCGGTGTTGTCAACGACCGTAATCGTCTGGCTGGCCGTTGAAGCGTTGCCGCAATCATCGGTGGCCGTCCAGGTACGAGTGATTGAGTACTCCTGCGGACATGCGCCCGGTGTGGTCTCGTCGTTGTAGCCCAGGTCAGCCGGACCGCAGGCGTCGGTTGCACTCGGATTGCTGAACTGAGGCTCGGCCG
This sequence comes from Candidatus Zixiibacteriota bacterium, assembly GCA_029860345.1. Taxonomy (NCBI): domain Bacteria; kingdom Pseudomonadati; phylum Candidatus Zixiibacteriota; species Candidatus Zixiibacteriota bacterium. The sequence continues at coordinate 163,694 of JAOUBJ010000007.1, forward strand.
GACACTCGATTGTTTCCGGTCCACCGACACCGGTGATTACGGGAGCGGTGTTATCGACTACGGTAATTGTCTGACTGGCCGTTGAAGCGTTGCCGCAATCATCGGTAGCCGTCCAGGTACGAGTGATCGAGTACTCCTGTGGGCATGCGCCAGGAGTGGTCACGTCGTTGTAGCCCAGGTCAGCCGGACCACAGGCGTCGGTCGCACTCGGGTTGCTGAACACAGGCTCGGCCGGACACTCGATGGTTTCCGGTCCACCGACACCGGTGATTACGGGAGCGGTGTTATCGACTACCGTAATGGTCTGGCTGGCTGTGGCAGTGTTACCGCAAGCATCGGTAGCTGTCCAGGTACGTGTGACCGAATACTCCTGCGGGCAAGCGCCCGGAGTGGTTTGGTCGTTGTATTCAAGCGTCGGGTCGCCGCAATTGTCTGAGGCCGACGGATTGCTGAAGACCGGTTCGGCGGGACACTCGATAGTTTGCGGTCCACCCACGCCAGAGATAACCGGCGGAGTTTCATCATTAATGATGATATTCTGCTGGCATGACGAGGAGTTGCCACAAGCGTCGGTCGCGGTCCAGGTGCGCACGATCTCCAGAGGACAGGTCGTAGTGACCGTGTCGTCGCTGAAGTCGATACTTGGATCAGGATCGCAGGCATCAACCGCCGTGGCTTCACCAAAGGCACCGACCGATTCACAACTGAAATCAACATCGTTCGGGCAGCTGATGACCGGCGCAGTATTGTCTTCGACCGTGATTGTCTGGCTGGCCGTTGAAGTGTTACCACAGTCATCGACCGCTGTCCAGGTGCGGGTTACCGAGAACTCCTGTGGGCAGTTGCCCGGAGTCGTTACATCGTTAAACGAGAAGTCTACCGGGCCGCAGGCATCAGTCGCGTCTGGATTGCTGAAGACCGGTTCGGCCGGACATTCGATAGTCTGGGGACCACCGACACCAGTGATGACCGGGGCGGTGTTATCCTCAACGGTAATGGTCTGACTGGCCGTGGATGAATTGCCGCAGTCGTCGGTAGCTGTCCAGGTACGAGTGACGCTGTATTCCTGCGGGCAAGCGCCTGGGGTGGTCACGTCGTTGAACGAGAAGTCAACCGGACCACACGCATCGGTCGCACTTGGGTTACTGAAGACTGGTTCGGCCGGGCACTCGATAGTTTCCGGACCACCGACACCGGTGATTACCGGAGCCGTGTTGTCTTCGACCGTAATGGTCTGGCTGGCCGTCGACGTGTTGCCACATGAATCGGCAGCCGTCCAGGTGCGAGTGACCGAATACTCCTGCGGGCAATTACCCGGAGTGGTGACGTCGTTGAACGACAAGTCAGCGGGACCACAAGCATCGGTTGCGCTCGGGTTACTGAACACAGGCTCGGCCGGACACTCGATAGTCTCAGGACCACCGACACCGGTGATAACCGGAGCCGTGTTGTCCTCGACGGTTATGGTCTGGCTGGCCGTGGACGTGTTGCCACATGAATCGGCAGCCGTCCAGGTGCGAGTGACCGAATACTCCTGCGGGCAGTTGCCCGGGGTTGTGACGTCGTTGAACGACAAATCAGCGGGACCACAGGCATCGGTGGCACTCGGATTGCTGAAGACCGGCTCGGCCGGGCATTCGATAGTCTCAGGACCACCTACACCGGTGATGACCGGCGCCGTGTTGTCTTCCACCGTTATGGTCTGACTGACGCTGACTGAATTGCCGCAGGCGTCAGTAGCCGTCCAGGTACGAGTGACACTATACTCTTGGGGGCAGGCGCCCGGAGTGGTGACATCGTTGAACCCGAACTCCGGATCGCCGCAGTTATCGGTAGCGTTCGGTGTGCTGAACTGAGGCACGGCCGGACATTCGATTGTATCATCGGGTCCTACGCCGGTGATAACCGGATCAGTCTCATCGGTGATGTAGATATTCTGCACACAAGTGTCGGCCATGCCGGCCACATCGGTAACGATCCAGGTGCGCTCGATCCATACGAGATAGCCGTCGACATCGCAGTCACCTTCGGTCACATTGTCACTGTAGGTGGTGTCGATCGGCGGACAGTTGGCATCGACCAGCGGCCAGCCGGTGTTGGCCGGAGCTGCGCTGGCGTTGCAGCCGATAGTGGCATCGGGCGGGCAGGTGATCGTCACCGCGCAGAGTTTGTTACCGAAATTCATGTCGCCCTGGTCGGTGACATCGGCGCTCAACGCGACTTTCCAACCATAGGCAGCACTATCATCCACGAATCCAAAGTCGAACCCTGTGCCAACACCGACGACGTCGCCGGGCTGCGGATAGGTCTGCATCCAACCGATAGATGCCGGATTGAATCGCTGAGCATCTTCGACAATATTCCAGACAACGTTCGAGGTCAGATTGGGGAAGGAGTAGTTGCCGGTTTCATCCGTCACAGTGAAGGTTTCAAAGTTAATGCCTTCGAGTGATCCGGAAACATAGATCCTCCATCCGGACAAAGTCTGCTCGGCATTGTCGAGGAGTCCGTTGCCGTCGGTATCCTGCCACTTGAGACCGCTGACCGCGCCGGGTAGCCGCTCCGGAATCGGAATCGGTACTGTCTTGGCGCCACCGGCGAACTCGACCTCAATGTGACCGGACGAGCCCGGCACCCAGCCGGCCCCGTTGCGCACGTCGGCCGGGAAAGCGCCCAGCGAATACAGATAACCACCCCAGTCATCGGTGGGGTATTGGTCGTACTGCTCCTGTAGCGAGTTGGCCCAGACAAAACTGCGTGACTCGTGCAACTGGTAGTAAATCACGATAGTATTCGTAGTCAACGGAATACCGGCGGCAACAAGGTCGGCCTTGGTGATGGTGAATGTGGCCTCGGCCGCATCGGGCGTATTCTCGCTCGTGAAGTCGGAGGCGCGGTTGACCTGCGAGTTGGGCAGATTCAGCAGAGAGAAGTTGGTCCATTCGTTGTCCAGAGGATCGGCGTTGCCGATATCGTTCTGGGCGTCTTCGATTCCGGCCCGAGTGGCGTCAGGATAGGCCGTTCCGGCATCATTGACCCAGCCTTCACCGTCGGCCAGAACTGTAGTGCCGGCCTGGATGCCCCTGACCAGATCGACAAACCGGTTGCCCTGGCTGGTGAAGTCATAAGACATGTGGATGTCCGGGAAACCGTCCATATTCGGGAAGTCGGTTTGGACGTTGCTGATAATCAACTGATATGGCACCCATTCGCCTTCGGCCCAGGTGTTACCCAGGTTACCGGTGGTCCATTCAGCCGTAATCGCACCGCCGCCGCCTTCATTGGCGCGGTAGCCCGTAGATGTAATGCTGGTTGCCTGTCCGAAAGCGGTGGCCGAAAGGCCGATAGAACACAGAATCGCTATGGTGAACACCAAAGCGGACTGCCTTCCATTTGTCGTGAACAGGTTTTTCATAGTCCCTCTCCTTCTAGAAAAGAGCGTTAACGGTTAGTACTGTTTATTTCCATACTCTCTAAGGTGAGTAGTTGTAGGCTGCAAGAAGATGGATTCGCCGGCCTGTTGTTTAGTAACAGAGTTTAACACAAATACCGTCCACTGGCAAGCTGAAAATGCCTGCCTGGAGCGGCTTTGCACATGTACATATTAGACCTATAATACTTTTTTATCAGCATGCTTAGAATACGCGAATAGGGTCTAAGCTGTTTGCAGGATTCTCCACAGAGCCCAGAATCTGCGATTTGGGGATTGATCCTATCGACTTATCTACCCACATCGTTGCTTTTGACTTACTCCAGTCAGAGTGCTTTTGGGTCCTTTGCTGGATTGACCCTGAGTGATTAGGTTTGTAACTGATTGTGGTGCCAAAACAAAGCTCCCCCGAATAGACGAGTTTTGCAACTGGCTGATGGATGCGGCCTCTGATGTCTTTATTCAACTCGGATCCTTCTGTGCTTGGCTCTCAGATCAGCCGGGAGACAAGAAAAGAATCGGCCGTGACAGCACATCCTATGTTTCGCTCGACAAGGAGAAGGTGCGGGGAGCAGAGCCGACCCAACCCAACTGCGCTCAAGCCGTGAGCCTACCGCTCGAGCTTACAGGAAGCCGTGATCGTTTCGCTGTCTGGTGCAGCCGCCGACAGACCCGAATATCGATTGACAGAGATCGTCTATTGGATGTATGTTACTGTGTGTTAGCAACCCACTTCTCTTTTGGAAGTAAAGTTTCATACTGGAGATGGCTGTGTTTGCATTGCGACAAATCGGTCAACGGGTGCACTTGGCAAGGGAGATATGATGGACGCACAGAGCCTGGAACAAGAGCTCAAAGGCAAGGTTGATCTGACCCCCTTTCGTGACCTTCCACTCGGCTTATATCTGGTTACTCCAAACGGCAAGTTTGTTGACTGCAACCCGAAGCTGCGACAGATACTGGGGCTTTCCGAAGCCGATTGGCGGGATAAATCCATCGCACACTTCTACGTCAGAAAACGTAGTCGCGAAGAGCTACTTGAGCTCGCTAGAAGTGCTGAGCCCAAAGGTAGTTTCGTTGAAAACCAAGAGATAGTCTTTAACGTAAGCAATAGTAAGATATGGGTTAAGTCAAGTTGTCGAGCTATACGGGATGATGACAACGAGAATGTTATTGGTTACCACGGCTATCTGGTTGATGTTACCGAGGAAGTTGAGTATCGTAGCCTCTTTGAGGATGTTCCCATTGGAGTTTTTCGTCTGGACAAGGATGAGAATTACCTGATGGTTAACCAGTCGCTTGCGCGGATGCTCGGCTACGACTCCCCCGAAGAACTTCTCGGTAAGCACATCGGGTTATTCTACGCCGAACTCAGCCGGGCATCGGCAATCAAAACTCGAATGCTTGATGGAGAAACGGATGTTATAGAGCAGGTGGAACTGACCAAGAAGTCGGGCGAGATTGTCATCTGTTCTGTATTCACTAGAGGATTGTTCACACCAGACAATCACTACGATGGTCGCGAGGGTGTTGTAATTGATATAACCACCCAGGCACGGTATCGAGAGATTTTGGACGAAATGCCGGTGGGGATGTTCTTGCTGCGGACGGAGGATGGAAAAGACATTGTACGGGCTTGCAATAACGCTTTCCTGAGGATTTTTGGGTGCGAAACACCCGATGAGATGATTGGTAGAGACATCCTCGATATGTATGTGAATACAGATGACTACGAGAATCTCAAGGCGGAAGTACAAAAGGAGCACGAGCAGGGCCGTCCACTTGTTGGCTACGGGCTGAAGGTGAAAACGCTTGAGAAAGAACCTCGTGAGTTTACGATAGAAGTGAATGTCAGGTTGTTGACTGACAAGAGCGGCCAGGAGATCGGCCGGGTCGGTGCTATCCGAGATATTAGCGATGAGGCAGCACTATGGGAACTGAAGCGGGATGTCGGACACACCTTGCATACTTACAGTTCGATGCTCAACCTTATCCAATATACGATTGAGCCGGTCCGTGCCCATACCCAACGAGCGCCATTTGAAGCAACGGGTACGGCACCTGATGACGAAACGTACACACTTGAGACCATCCTACACCATCTGAAGAGCGGGCTTGAAGAACTTCTTGAAACTGCTAAACAGCTTGCGAAAAGCGGAGATGTGGAGCCTCTTCTGCCAAGTGACCTGCTACACACAGAATTGCTTAACCTCGCCGACTACGATACTCGAGTCTCCTATCCTGAGCTTCATCTTGCAGCAATCCATGACTCAGCAACCAAGATCGCCACCCTGTCGGATGTATCTCTGACCAACGAAGCTCTTGATGAACTCGTTGGTAACGTACTGCGAGCGGCCGAAGATGTTGAACGATACTGCTGTTTGGAGGACGTTCGATTTCTTGCGAACGCAGTTCAGAATATGGATTATCAGGTTCGAGCATTTCGCAGCTTCGTGATATCGAGTCAACGCACAGACCTTAACATGAGCGAATACAACCTGGATGCAGTCATCTTACAGGGAGTCAGTGAACACCGTGCGTTTGCCGTTTCACGAAATGTCAGATTCGATTTCAGAAACGATGCTCGTTCGACAAAAATAACGGCCGCTGAGTCAGATATTGTCCGAGCCTTTGGGAACATAATTCACAATGCGATAAAGTATAGCTGGGCCAAGGCTGTTCAGCCGTCGGAAGTTAGAATTCACTCGTACGTTAAGGGAGATGATGCCGTCACCGAGATCAGCAGCTATGGTGTAGCAATAACTAAGGAAGAGATCGATCAGGAACTGATATTCGAACTTGGTTACCGTGGCGTTTGGTCCGGTGACCGGGGTCGACTTGGGACCGGAGTCGGACTGCATGATGCCCGGGATGTCATTCGCCAACATGACGGAGATATCACAGTAACAGCCAGATCGGTGGCAACAAGGCCAGACCCAAATGATCCGTACGCCGGGCCCTTCATGGTAATTGTCACGGTGAGAATACCGAGAAAACGGTAAGGAGTCGAGAATGGAATCAAGGAAAAGAGTCCTCTGGATTGAAGACGGCGCTCTGTTTGAGTACAAGCATGTTTCTGCTCCAGTTTTGAATAGCCGCAATTACGAACTGGTCATAGCGCTGGACGCTACCGATGCTGAGCGAGAATTGGCAGGAGGTAAGTTTGATATTGTCATTTTCGACATCAGATTGGACTCAGGATCAGGGAAGAAGTGGAGAGAATCCTTCGCATCAGCCAAAGGTAACAAAGAAGAAGCCAGACTAGGACTTGTCTTGCTGTATGCCATTTTCTTGCCGGAGAAGACGACGATGAAACTCGACAAGTCTGTCGAGTGGCTGACTCAATCTCAAGTGGGAGTACTGTCGATTGAGACCTGGGCGGAGCTTTGCGATCACCTTGACGACCTTGCGATTTCTGAAGATGCATACCGGAACAAGTCACAGGATGCCGGATCGAATATCCTTCTCGAATTGATCGAGAGTATTGAAGCAAAACAGTAGTCTACAGTAAGAATCACTTGGATACTCCACTTTCACATTCGGATGCCGCTACATTCCTGACTATCTCGGTGACCTTACTGGTTTTTAACGTAGGTCTTCCCGGTCTAATTGTCCAGATTGCAACTCCAGAGAGATTCCGGACTCTCATCAGGAGATATCAAGGGAGAGTATTCTTTGGACTCCTACCTGCTACCATGTATCTGTTCGGGTTGTCGGCTGCTTTTGCCTGGCTCATCTTCCCTCACCCCCCATTGCTGCCGCTCGTGCCCTGGAATGGTAGCTTTGCAGGCCACTTAACAGTATTCGGATTGGCGATCAGCTTGGCCACCTGGGTTGTCTATTTCAGGCTCTCTGGAGTCTCCAGATTGATCCAATTACTCGGTGAGAAACTCAAGAGTGGTTTGGAAGATCGTGACGCGATATCTCCTGATCACTTGAAAGACTTGTTGTTCATTGGAGAATACTGTGAGGCCGGCGGAGAGAAGAATCAGGTGATTGATCTGCTCGTTGAGCTTATCCCACCGAGAAGTAGAAGTGGGGACGTGTATTTGGAGTCGGTACTGAGGAAAGCTGTGAACATTGTCATTAATCCTGCCCAGCCGGGTAACGAAGAGAATTACTTTGGCTTGCTCGCACTCGCCACAAGCATTATCGACGGTCGGCAGGATACAAACCAAGCCGGTCACAAACTCGCTAATTTGGTGTGGGAGCTAATCAGGCGCCTGGGAGTTGAAGCTGTCCGAACCCAGCCCAGAACAGTCTGTCACCAGTTTCTCAAAGCTTCAGCTGGAAATGCGGTAGTTCTGTTTGAAATTGGAGAGGCCGCTCTGGCTTCTAACCGTCACCGCGTTGTCCAAGATACTCTGCACAGGCTTGAGATCTTGGGAGAGAAGGCGGGTTTGGCCCAAAACGACGAGACACGTGCTCTTCTCTCATTTCTGGCCTATCTCTCACACAGCGAAAGCAAGTCAATGTCGAGCCTGGCTTTGTCATATCTGGAGCTCAGGCAAATCCACTTCTCCCCATCCAGGAAGAAGTGCCTCCTCCATACTCTTTCCCTAGAGACACGCTTTGATACTCAGGATGCGCTCCGCGAATTGTATCAGACACTATACAAGAAAGAACCACCAGCCGCATAGCGGCACGATGATTTCGAGATTTTTATGTTGCAGGTAATCGTCTATGATAGGTTTCTTACTTTCAGACATAGATATATGCGCTGGAGAACACTGCATGGGTAGAGTCAGGGATCGACGAGACCTGCACTTGGAACAACGCATCCGAGAAATGATCAGGGATCACCCCGAGGTTTCGATTGAACAGATAGCACTGTTGCTCAACGCGTCGATTTCCAAAGTTAAATCAGTGGCAGGAAAGACCAGCCCATCCAGACCGAAGCCGATACCAACTGAGAATCAGCAGCCCCCAAACAACAATACCATCTGATGTCAGCTATTCTCAGTTGCAGCAGACCCGCAGAAGATCCGATCTAGTGCACTTAAAACACAACTCTTTACCCCACATACAAAAAGCCCTTCAACTACATAGCTGAAGGGGTCCAAATGCAATTTAAGCTCCCCCGGCTAGACTCGAACTAGCGACCCGCTGATTAACAGTCAGCTGCTCTACCAACTGAGCTACAGGGGAGTATAACGAATATCACCCACGTCGGGCAGGCTCCATTATATTCTTTCTCGGCATTTTGTCAACCGGTTTTACACGGCCATTGCAGCTAATATAAGCTCCCGAGCAGTAGCTTCAGAACCAGGTCATTGGTCCTCAAAACCTAAAGGATTGACCGCCCCACTGAAATTGCGCCGGGTGAAACTCTGGCAGTTTCAAGCCGTATAAACAGCCAAAGAGACACTTTACAAAGAACCCCGAGGTGACCAGATGAAATCATACCTAAAAATAACTCTGATAATCCTGGCTCTGGCTGCCATGATAGGCGCCGTGGCTTTGGCCAAAAGCTCTCGCTCCAATCGCGGCGCCTGGCTGGGCGTTGTTACCCAATCGGTCGACTACGATCTGGCCGAGGCATTCGACCTCGATATCAAATATGGCGTCATCGTCAATGAACTTGTCGAAGATTCTCCGGCTGAAGAGGTCGGGCTTGAGATCGATGACATAATTGTCGCGGTCGATGGCGAAGAAGTCACCGATTATGACGATCTGGTCGACCTGCTGGATGAACGCAAAGTTGGTGATCAGGTGACGATAAGTCTGTTCCGTGACGGCGAAAAAATTGATGTTTCGGTCGAGCTGGCCGAACGTCCGCGGGGTCGCTTCAAATGGGATGCCGGCTCGAACTACAGCTACGGACTCGGAAACTGGTCCCACTCCAGTCATGCCTACATTGGTGTGCATGTCACCGATCTTTCCCGCCAGTTGGGTGAGTTCTTTGGTGTTGACAAAGGTCGCGGCGCTCTGATTCGGGAGGTCGAGGAAGATTCACCGGCTGATGAGGCCGGTCTGAAAGCGGGCGATGTCATTGTTGCTATCGACTCCGACAAGATACGCGATGCCGGAGATGTGGCTGAGTATATTCACGACACCGAGCCCGGCGATAATCTGAGCGTTACTGTAATGCGCGACAAAGTGGAAGTCACGCTTGAGGTAGAGGTGGATGAATCGCATGGCGGTTCTCGCTTTGGTGGTTTGTTCGACACTTACTACACGCCACACGTTCCCAGCCCATCGGTAGACATCAACCTGGACGCCCTGGATGCGTTGGATGATCTGGACATTCGAGTCCCGAACCTGCGCAGCAACTTTCACAGCAGTTTCAGGGCGCCGCTCGATCGGGATCGTGACAAACTGAAAGGTGAGATGGAGAAACTCCGCCAGGAGTTGAAGGAAATGCAGAAGGACCTGCGCAAGGAAATGAAAACCGAACTTGACATCCTTCGCGAGATGATCGACAACTGATTTCGACTATTATTAAAGTACCTCCGACTTGACCAGTCATTAAACGGTCTGCTTGAAAGAAGCCCCGCTCGACGGGGCTTCCTTTTTGGAAGTTCTTTCTTGCCCTGGGGTGCGGTCCCGGTATATTGCAAAAGTATGCCCAATATCAGCGTAGAAAAGTTCTATAGTTCGCGCAACCAGGACCTGGAACTCACCCTGCTGAATACAGAAGCCGGGATGAGGAAGATCATCAGCAATCCGGAGTTACACCGGCCGGGCTTGGCCTTGACCGGGTTTTTCGAGCGTTTCGCCTCTCAACGGGTGCAGGTGCTGGGTGAAACGGAATTGGCCTTTGTGCAGCAACTTACCGCAGAGCGCATGACAGAGGTGTCGGAGCGTCTTTTTGAGCACGACATTCCTATGGTCATCATCACCAAAGCTATCGCCCCGCCGGACGAGTTCCTCAAGGCCGCCGATAAGCACGGCACGGCGGTGTTTTCCAGTCGTCTGACAACAGCCGAAATGACCAACCGGCTATCCGCTTTTCTCGATCTCTTGTTCGCCCCCAGCATAAACGTCCATGGCTCGCTGGTTGATGTGTACGGGGTTGGTCTTCTCTATACCGGCAAGTCGGGCATCGGCAAGTCGGAGGTGGCGCTGGACCTGGTCGAACGCGGCCATCGATTGGTGGCCGATGATGTCGTCAAGATCACCCGCACCGCGCCGGATGTCATTATCGGCACTAGTTCGGAGCTGTTGGGGCATCACATGGAAATCCGCGGTGTTGGGATTATCGACATCGAAGAGCTGTTCGGTATCCGCGCTATCCGGATGCAGAAACGGATCGAGGTCGAAGTAAACCTGACTCTTTGGCAAGAAGGTGAAGATTACGAACGGCTGGGCATCGAGGACAAGATGACCAAAGTGCTGGCGGTGGAATTGCCGGTGGTCAAAGTGCCTATTTCGCCGGGGAAAAACATCACGGTGATCTCCGAAGTCATCGCCATGAACCACATGCTCAAAGTGTACGGTGAGAATTCGGCGATCGAGTTCACCAAGAAGCTGTCGCAGAAGATCAACCGCCAGTCTCAGACAATGGGCTATCTTGAGGCGGATTACGAGTAGACAGCGTCGGCTGACTGTTTTCCCGCCCCCCAAAACCCCTTGCATTTCAGAACACATTCTTTATACTGCGTGACCGAGTTTCTGCATATAACGGAACCGGACGGCAAACGACCTGTACAAGTTAGGAAAAACGACTCTAAGGTAGGAATGTTCATGAAATCGACAGTTAAAGCAGTAGTTCTGGTTCTCACTTGGGCCCTGATAGCCACCCTCTCAGGCTGTGGGGGCTCCGGAGGCCGCACCGTGGCGGTGGTAGACGACTATGAAATCTCCACTGAGGAGTTCGAGCGGTTTTACCCGGTTGGTTATTACGCCTTCCCCAGTGCACAGGACGAATTCGACAAGAAACTGGAACAGGTTGACAGCCTGATGATTATTCACATGCTTGTGCATGCGGCTTACGAACTGGGTATCGACCGTTCTGAAGAACTAGCCCGAGTGGTGCTGGCCAATAAGGACCGATTCCTGCTTGATATCCTCTACAAAACCGAAGTGAGTGACAAGGCAACTGTGGGAGATACCGAAGTACGTGACTTCTGGGAACGCCTGGAGGACAAGATTAGAGCTTCGCATATTGTGGTAAGCGACGAGGACACCGCTCAGGTGTTGTTTGAGCGTCTGAAAGCCGGTGAGAGTTTTGAGAAGATCGCTTACGAGCGTTCAATCGACCCTTCGGCCAAAAGAAACAAGGGGGATTTGGGCTATTTCACCTGGGGCGCTTTGGTGGATGAAGTTCAAGAAGTGGCTTTTCAGATGGAGCCCGGTGAGCTTTCGCCGCCGGTGGAATCCAATCTCGGATTTCATTTGATCAAGCTGGTGGACCGACTGCCGAACGAACAACGCCGCGAATTCAAGACTATGAAAGCCGAACTTGAACAGCAAGTCACGGCGCGCAAGCGTTACGCTCTGCAACGGGATTTCTTCAAGTATATCACCGAAGCTTATCCGGTGACTATCGATACCACCACTTGTGCCTATCTGCTTCACAAGCGGGAACAGATGTATCCACCCCAGCTTTTGGAAACCCTGCCGCGCAACGATTTTGATGTGGAGCAACTCGACCGGAACGAGCGGGAGTTGGTGGTAGGGTCCTGGGACGGCGGCCAGATGACAGTGGTGGAGTATCTGGAAGAGATTAAAAAGATACCTGCCAATGTACGCCCCGATCTGGATAAGTACGATTCTCTGGCCCTGGTCATTGCAGCCATCAAACGGCAGGACATCCTGCTGATCGAAGCGCACCGGCGCGGACTGGACTCCGATCCTGAAATGTCTCGCAAGCTGAAGTTGTTCAAAGAGTACACGATGGCCGACATGATGCGTAACGACTCGCTTCCCAAATCGCCGCCGCCGGACGACGGTGTCATCAGGATGTACTACGACAAGCATCCAGACGAGTTTACCGATCCGGCAACCTATCATGTGTATGAGATTCTCCTGGCCGATGAGTTGAAAGCGATCGAGTTGAGGAACAGTATCAAAACTGAAGAGGAGTTCAGGGAGATAGCCCTGGAGATTTCGGAGCGACCCGGAAAGCGTGCGCTCCAGGGGGATCTCGGTTACATTCGTCCTGAAGCTTATCCCGACATTCACGCCGTGGCGGCCAAAACAAGAGTGAGAACCATCGGCGGTCCGGTGGTAACTCGCGGCAAGTATTCCATCTTTTGGGTGTCCGACAAAACAGAACCGGTACTGAAAGATTTCCTCGGTGTCAAACGGATCATCTTCGAGAAAATATCACAACAGAATTCTCATGCCGCCTTTGCGGCCTGGGTGGACGAGCGCAAACAGACAATAGATTACGAAGTCTATGAGGACGCGCTCCGGGCTACAATTGACATGGATAGGTATCCTGATGAGGAAGAGACCGGTTCATAACGGCACTCGAATGATCAGTTTGGTGAGATACCTGCAACTGATGTTGCCGGTCTTGCTGTTGGTGTCTTCATCAGCCTATGCTCAGCGTGAGACGGTCGACAAAATAGTCGCGGTAGTAGGCGATCAGGTCATTTTGGCTTCAGAGCTGGCCGGGCAGATTCAATTCACCGCCCTTCAGACAGGTCGTCAGCCTCGATCTGAAAGCGAGGTGGAGGAGCTCCAGAACGAAGTGCTGGATCAGATGATCTCCGACCAGCTTTTTCTGATAGCCGCCCGCCTGGACACAACTATCAATGTACGCAATGAAGAAGTCGAAATGGCGCTGGACGAACGGGTGGCCACTATATCGAAAAATTTCCCTACCGAACAGGCTTTTCTCGACGCTTTGGCGGCCGAAGAGATCACTCTGCGGGAATTACGCAAGCGATTCAAGAGCGAAGTCAAGAACCAGATTCTCAAACAGCGTTTCATTCAAAAGAAGCTGTCGTCGGTCTCCATCTCTCGGCACGAGGTGGAGAAGTTCTATGGCGAGTTTAGGGATTCAATTCCGGCCCAACCGGAGGCAGCCAGGCTGGCCCATGTCCTGTTGAGTATCCAGCCGTCGACCGATGTCGAAGATTCAGTCATGCAAAGAGCCACACAACTGAGGCAGGAGATACTGGACGGCGCCGATTTCGCCGACATCTCCCGCCAACATTCCTCGCTGGGCGCCGGCGCCGAAGGCGGCGATCTCGGATGGATATCTCGTGAGGATGTCGTGGAAGAGTTCGCTCGTGCCGCCTTCCAGTTGCAGGAAGGTGATATCTCAGGCGTTGTGCGCTCACCCTTTGGCTATCACGTCATCAAGTGTGAAGGCAAGCGTGATGACAAGCTCAAGCTCAGGCACCTTTTGCTGGCCGTAACGCCATCGGCCGGGGATACCATCCGAGTACTTGACTTGGCCGATTCATTGGTGCAGTCGCTACGTGAGGGAGCCTCGTTTGAGGAGACAGCCAAGATATTCTCGGCCGACAATGAAACGCGCACCCAGGGGGGTGAACTGGGTTGGTTTGCATTGGGCAATCTACCGCCGGAGTTTGCAGCCGCCGTGGCTGGGTGGAACACGCCGGGCGAATACCGTGGACCGATTACAACCCAGTATGGCGTGCATCTGTTCAAGCTTCTGGAATACCAAGCCGAGAAAGAGTACACACTGGACGATGATTTTGATTCCCTCAAAGAACTGGCCCGGCAGGATAAAACCGGACGGTTGGTCGACAAGTGGATCGGTCAGATCAAAGCTGAGACTCATATCGAAAACAGGCTGGACAACTGATGCGCCTGGATGACTACCTCTCGACTGTCGGCATGATAAAGCGGCGCACCGTTGCCAAAGAACTAGCCCAGAAAGGGCTGGTTCATGTCAACGAGCGGCGAGCCAAACCGGCCTACCAGATCAAACTTAACGATATCATTGCAATCCGGGGCACCCATCCGGTAACGGTCGAGGTGGTCGGTATTCCCACCGGATCGGTACCCAAAGAACGTCGCGAAGAGTTTTTCCGTATTCTACCCACCGAGCAATAGCCATTCAGCCCCGACGCTGTCTTTATAAGCGGCTGTCGGGAGGCTACTTAAGCGCCCCTGCGCTTCGCCTGGATTAATGCCGGGCCACTTGACTTCGGTCAAGGTCGAGTTTTGGCTTCTGCCGTTTACTAAGGCAGAAGAAAGAACCAAAGCCTGAGGAGTTGCCATGGCGGTCCGTAAGATCATAGTAATAGACGAAGAGAAGTGCGACGGTTGCGGCGACTGTGTAGCTGCCTGCCACGAAGGAGCTATCAAGATCATTGACGGTAAAGCCAGGCTGATCTCTGACACATATTGTGACGGCCTGGGTGACTGTTTGAGTGAGTGTCATGTCGGCGCCATTAAAATCATAGAACGTGAAGCAGCTGACTTCGATGAGGCAGCCGTAGCCGAACATCTGGCCCGCCAGAAGATGGCCATGCCGGTAGCCGGACCCTCGGGCGGCTGCCCCGGTTCAGCCATGCGACAGTTTGATGGACCTCCGAAAGCAGCCGGTGCTCCGGTAGCGGCTACGCCGGGTGGATCACAGCCTGAGGACCCGTCGCTTCTGAGTCATTGGCCCATCCAACTGATGTTGGTGCCGCCGGGCGCACCCTTCTTGCAGGGCGCCGACCTGGTCATCTGTGCCGACTGTGTGCCGTTCACCGTACCTGACTTTCATGCTCGGTACCTGAACGGTCGTGCTGTGTTGGTAGGTTGTCCCAAGCTGGATGATTTGAACTTTTACTTCGACAAACTGCAAGCTATTTTTGCTCAGGCCAAGCCGAGTCGTATCACTGTGCTGCGGATGGAAGTTCCTTGCTGTGGAGGGATCGCCGATGCCACTTTGAGGGCGCGTGAGAATTCGGCCCCGCAAGCGCTTTTGGAAGTGCACACGATAGGTGTCCGTGGAGGTATCCACGAGCAGACGGTCGCGGTCCGGCCACAGGAGAGTTGACGACGATTAAGGAGAGACAAGTGAGCGACCAAAACGGGGTAACTCACGCCGGGCGAAAAGAAGATCAGAGTGTTCCCAACGGGTTGGAAGCACCCATCGGCCGGTATCGGTTGGCCGTTCAGGTGGCATTTGTGTTGATCTGCGTGTGGATCGGCGTTGAGTTTCATTATTTCGTCAAGTACCTGGAAAGCGGCGGCGCTGCGACCTTCGTGAACCGGCCGCCGGGCGCGGAAGCGTTTCTGCCGATCAGCTCGTTGATGAGTCTCTACTATTATTTTCTGACCGGTGTTATCCACTGGGCCCACCCGGCCGGAGTTTTCATTTTGATTGCGATAATCGTCGGGTCGTTGGTTTTCGGCAAGTCATTCTGTTCGTGGATTTGTCCGGTCGGCTTGCTTTCGGAGTCATTGGGCGACTGGTCCAAAAAACTGTTCGGCCGCCAAATGAAACTTCCGCGCTGGCTTGACTACCCACTGCGCAGTCTCAAGTATCTACTACTGGCTTTTTTCGTCTATGCTATCTTTTTTCTCATGACCGCCGCCTCGCTTAAGACTTTTCTGGACAGTCCGTACAACCAGGTTGCCGACATCAAGATGTACTACTTCTTTGCAGATATCTCCGCCTTTGTTTGGTGGACCTTGGTCGTGTTGTTCGTGCTTTCGTTCTTCGTTCGCAACTTTTGGTGTCGCTATCTCTGTCCCTACGGTGCTCTGTTGGGATCGCTTTCGCTGCTGCGTCCGTTCAAGATTCGCCGCAACGTTCAGTCGTGCATCGATTGCGCCAAGTGTGCCGTCGTCTGTCCGTCGAGTATCAAAGTAGATAAAGTTGTGGCAGTGAATTCCGACGAATGCACAACCTGCCTGAGTTGTCTCGACGTTTGCCCGGTTCCACAGACGCTCGAACTAAAAGCAACGCCGCAACGTTTCAACGTCTCGAAAAAAACCGTTGCCGTTGGGGTGGTGGCAATCTATCTCCTGGTTTGTGCTCTCGGTTGGATCAGCGGCAACTGGCAGAACAGGATCACAGCGGATGAATACCTGATCCATCAGAAATATCTCCACAGCTACGGGCATCCCACCGGCACGAACGAGATAGACAAACTCAACCAACAGTCGAAGGACCAGGGTAGCAGCAACCAAAATACTAATGACGGACGGTAGCAAACGGGAGGACCGGGCCGGGCTCCAGGAAACGAGGATAAGTAGATGAGCGAACTGATAGACAATACCAACCGGCGACGCGACCTGCTAAAACATCTGATCCTGCAACTGCACAATGGAGAGGCCCCCGAAGCGGTCAAGAAGCAGCTGGTCCGGTTGTTGGGCGAGGTGCCTTACGACGATGTGGTAGCCGCCGAGCAGGAGTTGATTGCCGAGGGACTGCCGACTGAAGAAGTATTGAAACTGTGCGATATTCACTCCGACGTCCTGAAAGGTCAGATAGATCGTTCCGATGCCGCCGAAGTGCCGCCCGGCCATCCGGTGCACACTTTCCAGCAGGAGAACCGCGCCTTGGAAGGAGAGCTGGCCCTGTTGGATAAACTCTGTGAGTCGATAGCCGAAGCCACTTCTGCCGATGAAGTGCCTGCGCTGATGCTTCAGGTTCAGGTGCGGATTAACGCCCTGGCTGATGTGGAGAAGCACTATCAGCGCAAAGAGAATCTGCTTTTTCCCTTTCTCGAAAAACATGGGATCACCGGTCCACCCACCGTGATGTGGGGTAAGCATGACGAGACGCGGGCATTGCTCAAAACGGCGATTGAAGCTATACGACAAACTGCGGATATCAATGCAGATGAAGCAAAAGTAGTTGTTGAGACAATCGTCAGGCCGGCGGCTTCGTCGATTGCCGAGATGGTATTCAAGGAAGAAGAGATTCTGCTTCCCATGTCCATGGATACTCTCACCGAATCGGAATGGGGTCAGGTGCAGGCTCAGAGCTTGTCCATCGGCTATTGTCTCTTCGATCCCAGCGACGAATGGCGCCCGAGAACCGAAGTGTCTTCGACAACCGCCGAAGCGACACCAACAAGTACGGACCCGGACGATCGTATCCAACTACCTTCCGGTTCGCTCAATCCTGCCGAACTCCATGCAATCCTCAGCAACATCCCGTTTGATCTGACTTTCGTCGACAATGATGACACCGTGCGCTATTTCACGCAGGGGCGGGAACGGATATTCCAGCGCAATCGGGCCATCCTGGGCCGCAAGGTGCAGATGTGTCATCCGCCCAAGTCTGTTCACATGGTGGAGAAGATTATTGACGACTTCAAAAGCGGAGCACAGGATCGGGCCGCCTTCTGGATCACGCTTGGTGAACGATTCGTGCATATTGAATACTTCGCACTGCGAGACAACAGTGGCGCCTATCTCGGCACACTGGAAGTCAGTCAGGACCTCACCGAAAAACGTGCCCTCAGCGGTGAGCAACGACTGCTAAACTACGGCAGTCCCGGCCAATGAATCGTCCGACCGGTCCGGCTATCACTCCGGAGATGAAGGTGGCCGACCTGCTCAAAGAGTATCCGGACCTTGAAGAAACTCTCTACGACATAGCCCCCGCCTTCGCAAAACTTCGTAGTCCTATCCTGCGTCGAACCGTGGCCAAAGCAACTTCCCTCAGGCAGGCGGCCAAAGTGGCCGGGGTCGACTTGTCGGAGATGATTGGTCGATTGCGCCAAGCGGCGGGACAGGCGCGCGATTTGGTCGACTCAATCGAAGTCGATTCGCCGACCTCAAAGCCTGAGTGGGTGGACCCATCGAAAGTATCCAAGACCTTCGACGCATGCGCTTTAATAGAAGCCGGTGAACAACCGGTGGCGCAAGTTCTGGCTGATCTGGGACAGCTAGCGACTGATGGCGTTTACGAACTGATCACACCGTTCGAACCGGTGCCGCTGATTGATTTGGCCAGAACAAAAGCATTCGATGTCTGGTCGGCAGGGGTACAGGAGGGCACGGTACGAACCTATTTCAGGCGCCGATAAATCGGTTTTTTGCGCTTCGCGCGCTGCTAATGTCATCCCGAACGCAGTCGGGGGGTCTGTCATACTGGCGCAGGCCAGTATCCAGTTTTCGCGTGAATGACAATGGTAGAATGATGCGCGTAGCGAGAGGGATATCTTTATAGGTGGCTTGCCACCTCAGCTCATCTTGGAAACAGCGGCCTGACCAACCCGTTTGTCCTCTTTGAGGATATGATCGATCAACCATTTGCCCAAGTATGACCCCAGCTCGTCTGTAGTTAGCTTCTTGCCACCTTTAACATCGAAAATCATTTTGACAAACCACTGGCGCAGGGCGGTGTGCTCCCCTTTATGCGCGATATAATCCGGGAAATCGATCTGTTGCATCAACGCTTCTTCGTCCTCGAAATGCTCGCGGGCAAATTTCGAGAGATCGGTCAAAGGTTGGGACGTTTCGTTGGTGATATTTCCATCCGGAACCTTAGTATGCAACTCGTTGATAAGCTCGACAAATTTGCGAAGTTGCTCATCGAGCCGATCGTTTCCGGTATCGTACTTTTCCTGCCATTCAATCGCCGCCATATTATGTCCAACCTTCAAAGGGTGGCACCAAGCCCTGGCTTGGTGGCGTAACTACTTCTATCTTATGTATATCGTCAGAATCCGATCTTAATTGATCAAATTCTGCACAGATCGGCAAACCGGCTTTGGGGCCTAACTTGCTCTGTTTCGTTCTTCGTTTTTTGCGCCACAGGGCGGACTCAGGCATTATATTAGCGGGCCGTGAAAAGTAAAGCGACAAAAACAATTGCCTTCCAGACGGTTGGCTGTCGGCTGAATCAGTACGAAACTGAAAAAATGGCCGCCGGTCTGGCGCCGTTCGGATTCGAGCGCGTTGCGCACGGGCAACCGGCTGATCTGTACATTATAAATACCTGCACGGTCACTCACCGCGCCGACAAGGATTCGCGCTACCTGGTGCGCCGGGCCAAACGGGAGAATCCCGATTGCCGAGTGGTGTTGGTGGGTTGTTATGTCGAGACCGATCCGGCGGGAATCGCGGCCCTGAACGGAGTCGATGTGGTTGTGGGCAATCGTGAAAAGGACCAACTGCCCCAGATTCTGCCGGAAAAGCTGCCCGGCCTGTTTGACAACGGGGGAGAGGCGGCCAAAGCCGGCGTACTCACTGAATTTCATCAGCGCAACCGGGCCTGGATCAAGATTTCCGATGGCTGCAACCAGGTCTGTACCTTCTGTCTGGTCACAATCGTTCGCGGGGAGCTCACTTGTCGCCCGGCTGAGGAAATTGTAGCCGAAATCAATGAACTGGTGGCCGGCGGCTACAATGAGGTAGTTCTGACCGGGGTCAATATCGGCTACTATAATGACAACAAAGTCGACCCGCCGATCAGAAACCTCTCGGAGTTGTGCGCCAGAATCCTGCAAAATACCGAACTGTACCGCATGCGCCTTTCATCGATCGAGCCGCAGACCGTCACCGACGACCTGGTTCGCCTCTGCTCGGAACAGTCCAAGCGAATCTGCCGGCATTTCCACCTTCCTTTGCAGTCCGGCTCTTCACGCTTGTTGAAGCTGATGCGCAGACCCTACGACCGGGAGCGCTTTCTGGAAAAGGCGGCTCAGATAAGACAGGCCATCCCCAATGTGATTATCGGCGCCGACGTTATCGTCGGATTTCCGAGCGAGACAGAAGAGGATTTCGCCGATAGCTGCTCCATAACGGAGAGTGGCTTGGTCGATTACCTGCATGTTTTCAGCTATTCCGACCGTCCCGGCACACCGGCAGCAGCTATGACTCCCAAAGTCAAGCCTCAAGCAATCAAAGAGCGCAGTGAAATACTGACACAGATGTCCGATGGAATGCTGCGAAAAGCGTACCAGCGCCAGGTTGGTCAGAGGCTCGAAGCGATTTCAGAGCACAGAGGTTCTCCCGGCGAGTGCTTTGGAATATCGGACAACTATGTCAAAGTAAAACTGCCGGACCAGTTGGCCGGTGGACGCCACATTGTAAAGCTCGATATCACTGAATCGCATGGCGAGTTCGTCTCGGGCGAACTGTTGTAAGACGCATCATAGCGGCTGAGTGCTGCCGAAACCCACACACGGCCATGAGTGTGGCGTTGGGCGACCCCGCCCGACGCCTCCCGATGGCAGACGCCCCACTTGGAAGCTTGTTAAAAGGGTCTCGCAGGGTCTTGATCTCGAACCAGTCGGGATTGTGATCCTGCGATTCTCGGCATCGTGTTGTGAGAGAGCAACCTCAAGAACCACCGACTCACACGCTCGCCTTCGGAATACGCAGCACCCACCCAATCGACCAACGTTCACTGCTCACATCGAACCTCTTCTTCCTACCTGGACGGAAAAACCTTCCTCACCATCTATGTCATCGAGGCTGTCGTGCCCCCCTACGAATTCGGCTAACTCGCATTGGTACAATGCGATAGCATCCACCGGTGGCTGGTGGCATGGGGCTTGCTTTTTAGGGCGGCGGAGAAATAGGTTTATGGAGTCTATGCATGACTGACGAAAAAGAAAACACTGCGGAAACCACGACCAACGAAGCCGAAGTCTCAAAGACCGGCAAGAGTGGTCTGATGAAGTACATCATTATAGGTGGTGCCGCTTTTGTGCTGGTTATCGGGGTTGCGATAGCAGCCATGATGTTCCTCGGCCCGGATGAATCCCATAATGACGAGCCAGAACAACAGGCCACCCAGCACGACAAATCAAATACCGAAAGACCCGACGGCCAGTTGTCCGCCGATGACGACGGCGAGCACGATGAACCGCCCGCTTTCTATGATGACGATGAATTCATGACCGATGCCGACGATCCCGGCGTTCTGGAAGACATCACCGATAACCTCGCCTTTCTCGATTACCGGCCGGATGCGGAAGTGGCCATGGCCGAGGAAGAGACGGAGGGTATGTCGGTCGAAGACTCCATGGACGCGGCTCGTTGGTTGGAGGGCGAAAAAGCGGCGCTGGCGGAAAGAGAGAACGATCTGGCCGCTCGCGAACGTGAGTTGAAGTTGTTGGACAAAAAAGTTTCCCAGAAACTGCTCACACTGGACCAGGCGGAAACGTCACGAGTTAACAGCCTGGCCAAACTTTACGATGGTATGGATGCTCGTTCGGTGGCCGCCTTGATGGCAAACCTCGATGATGCTACCGTGGTGTCGATTCTGCCGCGCATGAAGACCAAGAACGCTTCGGAAGTACTGGCTCTGTTTCCGCCCAAGCGGGGGGCCAAGCTATCCAAACAGATGATTACGATCGCGGAAAAATAGTTATGATAAACCCGAACGACATGAACATTGATTTCCTGCTCGGGCTTGGCGCCGGCCCGGATGGTTCCACCACTGTCGGTAAGACCGATGTGGAAAACAGCGGCCCGCTGTTTGCGGAAATGCTGAATGAGATGTTGATGTCGTATCCCGGTGCAAGCAATCGCCCGGTGGTCGTGTCCGAGAGGCCCGAAGGTTCGGATTTCGCCGGGCAGCTTGAACGACTGACCAACCCGACCGCGAATGATCCGAAACAGCCAGTGGCTTTTCAAAACCAGGACCTTGAACGTCCGCCGGTGATGCACGATCAAAATCGTTCCGTGGATACAGCGCCGAGACCGATCACCAACGCCCTCTTACCGGCCCTGAATACCGACGGGCAAGCGGGCGTTACGATCACAGATAAGCTCGAGTTGGCTGTTACGCCAACAGCCGCGAATCCACAGGCCGTCGTTGAGGATAACGTGGTTGCGTTCAACAAAGCGATACGGACAGAACTACCGGTGAACGATCTTCCGATTCAACATTCGGTTGTGCGAATGAACCTTGCTGTCCCGACCAATCTTGAGACGGGGCGCTACGAAGTGATCGAATCAAGCCGAACCGACGGAACTATCCAAATGAAGCTGGTCGATCCCACCGATCGCGGATCGGTAATCCAGGTATCGCTACCATCAGATCAATTGGTACCCGCAGCGGTCGGATCAGATGCCGAACAATCGAGTTCGCGGGGGAGCATTGAGCGGGTTGACCTCAAGGCCCTGCCCAGGCAGACGACCAACATGGAACGTTTGTTCTCGCAGCTTAATCTCAAACATATCGAAGTAAACACGGTGAAATCCGAAAACGATTCCATCGGTGAGCAGTTGACCATCAAGTTGTCCGGTGTCAAGAACGCCGATGTCGATTTTCACTTGAGAACGAAACTGCCGCAAGATCAAGTCAAGGCCGTCAAAGTAGAGCTTCAACCGACGCCGGAAGTGAAAACGAACGGACGGATACAACAGGTGGCATCCACGACAAGAGCCACAAACCAACCGACGACTCAGACTCCCGGTGCGGCTCAGGGTATGGCAGGCGACTATGACAGTCCCGACGAACTGTTGACGGCAGTTCGACAACAGCCATCGCCCGGTCCCAAACAGACAACCGGCCAAAATGCGGTGGAATCTTCGCAGCCCCGACTGGTTCGGGCTGCCGTGACGCCGTTTGTGATGCCAACGCCTTCCCCGAAGATTCGGAAGCCTGACATTCAACATCGGTCCGGACGTGTGGTTGGTTCCGACAATCCACGCTCCCATGTGGCATCAACGCCACCGGTGGCAGCCACTATTGAAAATGAGCAGCTACTGACGACCTTCAGTCAATCACTGAAACAGGGTCAGGTAACCGCTGATAAGATGGTAAAGAACATCGTTAAACAAACTACCGCC
Organism: Candidatus Zixiibacteriota bacterium; assembly: GCA_029860345.1. Taxonomy (NCBI): domain Bacteria; kingdom Pseudomonadati; phylum Candidatus Zixiibacteriota; species Candidatus Zixiibacteriota bacterium. Next base: position 186,750 of record JAOUBJ010000007.1, read on the forward strand.
GGATTTGACGTTTCAACCTTCAACAACGAATTCGATGCTGTTGACCCGCTGAACGGTTCCGGCGGTGTCCACACCGATACCAAGATCGACAGCAAAGAGGTTACAACGAGAAACGTCCGGTTCAGTCTGCCGGAGGATCTGGCGTCCAAACTGAAACCGAACGGCCAGAGTGTCATGATCCGAATTCAACCGGATAATCTCGGCCCGGCTCGGTTGTCACTGAGAATGCATCTGGACAAGCTGAGCGCCCGCATCACAGTCGAGACGGTTGAGATTAAGGCGGTGGTTGAACAATCGTTGGATCGTCTCACTCAGCAGCTTGTCAAATCCGGAATAGATATAGAAAAGATCGAAGTCGCTCTGGACGGCCGCCAGTCCGGCGAACAACTGTCCGAGCGTCATCCGCATTGGCGGCGTCAAACACGTGAAAACCACGTTGAAGAGAATAACCTTACAGAATCAAACGAAGTCAGCCCGCCCGCTGCTGTTTCGACAACGGCGCCTGCCTATGTCGGCTCCGGTGGGTTGAACGTGCTGGCTTAGGAGTGTAGCTATATGAGTGTAATTTCAGGAATGGGTAACGAGATCAGCGGTTCTCAGAGCACCGGTATCAAGTCGCTGGGGAAAGATGACTTTCTTCAGTTGATGATTACCAAACTGCGCCACCAGGACCCATTGAAACCGATGGAGGACGAAGATTTCATCGCACAATTGGCTCAGTTCTCCTCGCTTGAGCAGATGAACAACATAGCCGAGGGTATTGCGACTTCGAATGAGTGGGACTTTCTGCAAATGCAGTCGATCAACAACACGATGGCAGCCGGTTTGATCGGCAAAGACATCAAGGCGACCTACAACGGTCTCTATGTCGATGCTACCAACCAGCCGCAGATCACCTACACCACCGACGAGTTCGTGACCGACGTCACCTTCACCATCAGCGATACAAATGGTAACGTGGTGGCCAGGTTGAATGCCGACAACATCGAACCTGGTGTCAACTCCATCGAGTGGGATGGTCGTGACAGTCTTGGTAATCGAGTCGACCAGGGCTACTACACCATCGAAGCATCAGCCACCAACGCCGCCGGGCAGACGATTCAGCCGAGGTTGTCGTTGATCGGTACGGTCGAAACCATAGTCTATCGCGAAGGAGCCGCCTTCCTGCGTGTTAACGGCACCGAGATACCTCTGGGTGACGTCACCGCGGTCGGAGAACAGGGTTCTTTCGACGAGGATGAAGGCTAAGAGGAGGTAAACGGTGGCTGGCACAACTGGCATGCGTATCAGTGGCTATCAACGCCCGGTCGATCTTATTGAGATCGCCAATCGGGCTCAAACCGTATCGGCTGAGGAGAGGGGTCGATCATCGTTCAAGGAGATGTTTTCGCAGGAGCTGGCCCGCTCGCGGAATATCGCTTTCTCCCGTCACGCCCATGAGCGGTTGCATTCGCGCGGCTTGGCGCTTTCGGATGAAAAACTGAACAGTATCGCCGGCGCTATCGATAAGGCAGACGCCAAGGGATCGCGCGAGACTCTGGTTTTGTCCGATGATGAAGCCTTTGTCGTAAGTGTGCCGAACCGCACCGTGATAACAGTTTTTGATCGTGACAATCTGCGAGAGGGTGTTGTCACGGCGATAGATTCAGCGGTGATAATCTGAGATCTATGACATTGCACAAATGAACAGAAGAACCTATAAACAAAACCCCAGAGTTGGACTCCATTTCGATGGAGGGACGCTGGTGAAATCCTTGGAGGAACCATCACCATGATGGCATCACTATTCTCCGGTGTATCCGGACTGAAAAACCACCAGGTGAAGATGAACGTGATCGGTAACAACATCGCGAACATCAACACTATCGGCTACAAAGGCAGCCGCATCAATTTCCAGGAAGCGCTGGTCCAGACCTACAAAGGTGCGGGACGGCCGTCGGCCAACATCGGCGGTACCAACCCGGTGCAGTTGGGCATGGGCATGCAGGTCGGCACTATCGACAACCTGTTCCAGCAGGGTGGCCTGGAAACTACCGGCCAGATTACCGATCTGGCTATTCAGGGTAAAGGCTTCTTTATTCTGGGTGACGGTCAGGACAACCAGTTTTATACCCGCGCCGGAGCCTTTGGCTTCGACGCCAATTCGAACCTGGTCGATCCCTCAAGCGGATTGTACGTTCAGGGAAAGATGGCCGATAACACGGGCAACATTCCTTCTCTGGCCACGGTCGGCATGATTACCCTTCCGTTCGGACAGCAGGATCCGGCCAAGCCTTCGGAAGTAGTAACCCTGGGCAACAACCTCGATGCCTCGGCATCCGATTCAGTTGCGACGATGTCGTTGGCCGGCACGTCGAACATCCTGTCGGTCTCCGGTACGACTGTCGACGGCGTGGGTGGTACTCATTCCATCGACATCACCGGATCGCAAGCGGTACAGGCAAGCTTCACCGGAGCCACCGTGGCCGGATTGTTAGGTACCGCCCAACTTGGGACACTCGGTGTGAACACCTTCGACGATTTCCAGTTGACGGTGGACGGTACCCGTACCGAGAACATCAGTGGTCTCAGCGCAACGTCGTCGGTCACCGACCTGGTTAACGCTATCAGTCAGATCGATGGTGTAACCGCGACGCTAACCGAATCCGGCGGCCCGCCGCCGACACAGGGTACTATCAGTATCACGCGTGATCGCGCCGGTGCTGATGGGAGCTATGGCATCGCTTCCTCTGCGTCCGACGCTACGGCCGGCAGCGAGAACATTGTCAACGTGATCTTCGGTACCGCCGACGGTGCGACTTTCCAAACCTCCGGCGGCGCCGATGCGAATTTTACAATTACCGACACTTTCACACCGAATCGCGGTAGTGGCGCGGCGGCCGGACCGCAGGTAACCATGCTCGATATGGTAATCGATGACGTCACCGGCCTGGCTACCGGAATCACCGGAATTGGCGGCGGCGGAATTACCGTTATCACCGGGACCGGCGGGCTGGCGGCAGCCACCGGCGCCAACGTGCTTGAAATCGAAACAGCCGATACCATTCATACGACGTCGATCAACGTCTACGACTCGCAGGGTGGTCGTCACACTCTCACCCTTGAGTTCTACAAGTCAATGACTCAGAATCGCTGGGAGTGGACAGCCGGCACGCTCGGATCGGAGACGGTCACAGCCGGCGGCTCCGGTTTCGTTAGTTTCAACCCGGATGGGTCTCTGAATACGTTCGACTACAACGGCGGCGCTTCGGCGGTTACTATTAACCCCAACAACGGTGCGGCCAATATGTCTTTGGCTTTTGATCCCGGATCGGTCGGTAACTACGACGGTCTGACCGGTTTCGGCAGCGGTAACCACACTGCGTCTATCACCGGCCAGGACGGATACGGCCTGGGTATTCTTGAGAAAATCACGATCGACCAGTCGGGAAACATCTCCGGTATCTTCTCAAACGGTGTCACCCGTATTCTGGCTCAGTTGATGCTGGCCGATTTCACCAACTCCGGCGGTCTGCGTAAGGCAGGCAAGTCGATGTATCAACCGACCGCAAACTCCGGTGAGCCGCTCTCCGGTGTGGCGGGGGAGACCATCGGCGCCTCGATCTCATCGGGCGCTTTGGAGTCATCCTCGGTTGACATCGCGCAGGAATTTACAGGAATGATCACCGCCCAGCGTGGGTTCCAGGCCAACGCCCGGATCATCACAACCTCAGACAGCATGCTGGACGAGCTGGTCAATATCAAAAGGTAGTAAACCATGATTAAGGTAACCCGAATCAATGATGCCCCCCTGGTTATCAATGCCGACCTGATCGAATTCGTCGAGGCCAGTCCGGAGACAATTATCTGTCTGACGACCGGTAAAAAGATCATGGTCAAGCAAACTATCGACGAGATCATAGAGCGGGTGGCCGATTTCAAACGTAAGGCGAGTATCCGGACGATCAGTCCGGATACTGCCGCATTAGTTGACAGGAACTGACTATGGCTGACGAAGAAAAAACCACGATGGAAACCGGCGACGATACAACTTCCGAAGCGAAAGCCGAACCCAAGGGCGGTAAGAAGAAACTGTTTATCCTGGGTGGCGTGGGACTGGTTGCGGTAGTGGTTGGGCTGGTGGTGGCATTGTTTGTGATCAAGCCAATGCTCTCTGATTCCTCAGGCGACCAAAGCGAGCAGGAATATGCTGAAGAAACGGACGAGTCCCACGGCGAGTCCGCTCAAGAGGATAAACCAAAGCCGAAGAAGAAAAAGCCCCGCAAGAAATCCGACGGCGAAAGCGAGGCGCTCATTTATGCCATCAGGGATATCGTGGTCAATCCGGCCGGAACCGGTGGTTCCAGATTCCTGTCCGTGTCTTTTGGTTTTGAACTGGAATCTCCTGAGTTTGAGGCTGAGTTTGCCGCCAAAGAGGCGGTTGTGCGTGACGCCCTGATTACCATTCTGTCGTCCAAAACGGTAGCGCAGCTTACCGATTCAAAACAGAAGGAAATCGTCCGCTACCAGATCAAAAAACGAGTGTCGAAACTTATGGGTTCCCAAGAGTTGGTTGGTGTTTACTTCACCGACTTCGTGCTTCAGTAAAGGTTGACGCAGTTGGCAAAGATACTTTCACAGGACGAAATTGATGCTCTGTTGACGACGGTGTCGGCCGGAGATGGAGAAGTTTCCGATGAACAGATCGAGGATGACAAGTTACGCTCCGTAATCGCGTATGATTTCAAACATCCCAACCGTGTCTCCAAAGACCAAATACGCACTCTGGAGAATATGCACGACAACTTTGCGGGACACTATGGCTCTACTCTTTCGGCGGTGCTTAGAACAATCGTCGATGTCGATCTTGTCTCGGTCGATCAGATTACCTATAGCGAGTTCATCATGTCGCTGGTGTCGCCGTCGTGCACCTACACCTATGCCGCCCAACCTTTAGAAGGCGGCTGTCTTGTTGACTTCAACCCGACCCTCACTTTTTCGCTGATCGATCGCATGTTCGGCGGCAACGGCAAAATCCTGGAATCGGATCGCGAACTTACCGGCATTGAACGATCAGTAATGGGACGTCTCGCACAAAAGCTTTACAACGATCTGATCCGCGCATGGGAAAACATTGTCAAGCTGGAGGTCGAACAAAAGAGTTTCGAAACCAACCCGCAGTTCATCCAGGTGGTTCCTCCCGGTGAGACGGTGGTAGTGGTATCGTTTCAGATCAAGCTGTTTCAGTCAACCGGTCTGCTGACCTTGTGTTATCCCTATGTGTCGCTGGAACCAATAATCACCAAGCTCTCGGCACAAAACTGGATCGATGCTACCAAAAAGAAGAACCTCGACGAGGACCGCTTGATCAATCGGCAGAATCTGAGCAACATCGAGGCTGTAGTCAGCGCCGAGCTCTTGAGAACGACAATCAAGGTGCGAGAATTCCTCGATCTATGTGTCGGTGACATTGTCCCTTCAGAAGTTAAGATCAACCAACCGATCGGACTCTTTATCAATAGACGGAGAAAGTACGACGCTCGACCCGGACTCTCCGGCAAAAAACGGGCGGTCCAGATTACCGATAAATGCGACCTTGAGGCACAGGAGATATAAGCGATGGCTGACGAAAAAGATATGGAAACACCAGAAAACGTTGAATCATCGGAGACACCCGCACCGGATGCTGCGCCTGCAGAGGCAGCCATGCCTCCAGGTGATGCCGAAGCGGCGGGTGTAGAGGCTGATGCGACTCCGGATGGAGCGGATGCAGTTCCGGATGAGGATAAGGCTCCGCCTGACGAACCGAAAGCCACCCCATCAGCCGATGAAATCCTGGCAGAGGCCGGTGCCGTCGATGATGATGCTCCACCGTCGGGCGACGACCAGAAGGTCGTCAACGCAGAGGATGCCGGTGAAGATGATGCCGAAGCAGCCATGTTGGCCATGCTGGAGGAGTTACCGGAGGATGGCGGAGGAGCCACACCTGAAGATATAGACTTCGGCGGCGCCAGTGTGTCTCAGGCGGAATTTCAACATCTGTCGGAACCGGCCGGCCGGCCCGAAGCGCAGAATATCGATATGCTCCTGGATATCAACCTCCCGGTTTCGATCGAGCTGGGTCGCACGCGCATGTCAATCTCCGATATTCTCGCCCTGGGACCCGGATCGGTAGTCGAGCTCAACAAGCTGGCCGGTGAGCCGGTGGACCTGCTGGTAAACTTCAAAACAGTGGCCCGAGGTGAAGTTGTTGTAATCGATGAAAACTTCGGCGTTCGTGTTACCAACCTGATTTCACCCGAAGAGAGGTTGAAGGCTCTTGGCGAAGAACAATAACAAACAACGTCGCCTTCTCTACACGTCCGCCTTGATCGTCGCAATGGCCGTTATGGGACTGTTCATGGTGTCTTCAGGCGACGGTGAAGCAGACCAAACAACACAGGCGGCGCCTGAAGGTGCCGGTGCGATCGCCGCAGCCGAGGCTTCCGATGTTTTCACCGATGGGGCCTTGCCGACCCTGGCAAAGATGGTCGGAGCTTTGTTCGTGGTCATTGTCTGCATCTATGTCGGCATCTATCTGATGAAGAAGACAATGGGTGGTAAGTACGGCGGCACGAACAAGATTAATGCCCTGGAGGTTTTGGAATCGACTCCGGTGGGTCCCAAACAAAGTGTGACTCTTATCCGCGTCGGTGACAAGTCAGTGCTGGTGGGAATTACCGGTGAGAGAATGGCTCTGCTGACGGAATTGAACCCCGCCGACACGGCGGCATTGATTACTTCGACTCCCGCCGATTGTGAACCGGATGCGTTCAGCAAGATGCTGAGTACGGCCGCGGCGCAAATGAAAAGACTGACGTCGAAAGGCCGTCGGACTGCGCTGGAATCGTAGAACCGAAACTTTGTGAACGTCGCAGGACATTACTCACATCATGGATGATGTGCGGCCTGCGACTCAGAGAAATATAGGATATGAAAAAACTGCTGAAATTCGTGGCAGCCGCCTCGGCTACCGCCTTGGTGACGACCGGCAATCTTGTCGCTCAGACCATCCCGAAGATCTCCGTTGAGGTCGGTGAAACCGCCGATTCGACCGATCTTTCGACTACCATTCAGATAGTCATATTAATGACGGTGCTCGCCCTGGCGCCGTCTATACTGATTATGGTGACATCGTTTGTGCGCATCGTCATCGTTTTGTCATTTCTAAGGCACGCCATGGGTATCCATCAAATGCCGCCCAACCAACTGTTGATCGCCCTGGCTCTGATACTGACTTTTTTTATCATGACACCGGTTGTCGATCAGGCATACAACACCGGCGTCAAACCATATCTGGAAGAAGAGATATCCAAAGAAGAAGCCTTTACCAATGCTGTCCAACCGTTCAAGGAGTTTATGCTCTCACAGACGCGCGAGAAGGACCTGGCGCTGTTTGTCAACATTGCCAAACTGGATAAACCGGACAACCCCGACGACATACCGCTACAAGTGTTGGTACCGGGCTTTGTTATATCCGAATTGCGTATCGCCTTTCAAATTGCCTTTGTGTTATTCGTTCCCTTCCTGGTGATCGATATGGTGGTGGCATCGGTACTGATGTCGATGGGCATGATGATGTTGCCGCCGATCATTGTGTCGTTACCGTTCAAAATATTGTTGTTCGTGTTGGTGGATGGATGGTATCTGCTGGTCAAATCACTGGTGGAATCGTTTCATCTTTAGTTGAGGATTAGAGTTCATGACTCCACAACTTGTTGTCTCGATTGGTCGCGAAGCGCTGATTCTCACTCTGATGCTGGCCGGACCAATGCTGGCTTTTGCGCTGGTCATTGGTATTACCATCGCTCTGTTTCAGGCAGTGACACAGATTCAGGAAATGACTCTGACTTTCGTGCCGAAAATCCTCGCCGTCGCCGCCGCCTTGTTGATTTTCCTGCCGTGGATGATCAACTTGGCCACCGACTTCCTGCGCCACATGTTTGAACTGATTCCCAGTCTGGCCATGTGATCGTGAAAACGAGCTACTCATCATGGTCCGTTGTTCGAATTTCCATCTATCTGCTCCTGACCCAACTGTGGAAAGTTTTACCAGCTTACCTGAGCAAATTCGGTTCAATTCGACACCGCACTAACGCCAGGGCCGCCTCGGTCACCCGCTAAAGCACACCAGCGCAACAGCTTACACTTCCGCGCCATACCGTTTCATTCTGGCACACGGTTTGAAATAAGGTTTGATCGATAAACCATTATTGCGTGGAAGATAGCCTTGTTTGAGTTCGTAAACTTCGGTGCTGAAAAGCTACAATTCCTCCTTCTGATCATCGTCAGAACCAGCGGTTTGTTTGCGCTCGCGCCGGTATTCGGCGAGCGCGGCTTGCCCCCCTTGGTACGGGTGGGGCTGGTGTTGATGCTGTCGTTGGTGCTGGTGCCGACGGTGTCGCTTGAGACGATAGAAGTTGCGAAGTCATTCTGGCAACTCGGCGGTCTGGTGCTGCACGAACTCTTTATCGGGTTTCTGATCGGACTGCTCTATCGTCTGTTGTTCATGGGTACCCTGACGGCCGGCGGTATCGTTGGCTATCAACTTGGGTTCGCCATGGTTACAGTGTTCGACAAAAACCTGGCCAGCCAGATATCGGTGGTCGGTCGCTTTTGGTATACGCTGGCCATTCTGATATTCCTGGGTATCAACGGGCATCACCTGATCATTTCGGCTTTTGCCGACAGCTACATGATAATCCCGCCCGGCGTCTTCAATGTCGCCGCCGACTTTGGCGATCTGATAATCAAACTGACGGCGTTCGTCTTCATCGTTGCCCTTAAGATCGCCGCACCTTTGATGATTACTTTGTTTCTGACCGATATCGCCCTGGGCACCATCGCCAAGACTATGCCGACCATGAATGTTTTCTTCGTCGGTTTTCCGCTTAAGATCACCATCGGTCTTTCAGTCATGGCCATATCACTGCCGGTGTTTGGTTTCGTGCTCGAGCGGACCACCGGCTACTTCGATCAACAATTACAGATCCTCCTGACCGGTTTGGGGGGGACGTAGGCAGCCATGTCGGAACAGTCAGCACAAGAAAAGACCGAAAAGGCGACATTTCATCGACGCCGGAAGGCGCGTGAAGAAGGTAAGGTCGTCAAGTCGCAGGAGTTGAATTCGGCGGCCATGCTACTGCTGGGATTCTTGTCGCTGTACATGCTGGGTCCGCACCTGGCCGGACAGGTTCAGGACATGATGAGCTACACGATGTCCAACGCACCAACGCTGGCCACCAGTGATCCCACTTTCATAAAGATCTTCGGCGAATACTTCCTGCGTTTCTTCTTGATGTTGGCGCCCATTCTGACCGTCGTGACGGTGATCGCGCTGATCGCCAACGTTGGTCAGGTTGGTTTCAAGATCACACCCAAGTCGCTCGAACCGAAGTTTGAAAAGCTGGATGTCTTGAAAGGTCTCAAACGGCTGTTTGCCCTCAAGTCGCTGGTGCAGTTGGTGCGCGACAGCATCAAGTTGGCAATCGTCGGACTGGTCGCCTTCTATGCGATCAAGGGGGAGTTTGAATCATTCTTCCTGCTTCCCGATATGACCATCGGCCAACTGGCCACCGCAATGGGTCGGTTATCGCTGATTCTGGGGCTGAAGGTCGGCGCCATAATGATCGCCATCGCCGTTCTCGATTATATCTACCAAAAATACGAATTCGAGAAATCGATCAAGATGTCCAAGCAGGAAATCAAGGACGAAAATAAGGACACCGAGGGCAACCCGCTGATAAAGTCACGCGTGCGTCAAATCCAACGTGAGACGGCACGGCAGCGGATGATGGCGGCCGTGCCGACGGCCGACGTCGTGGTCACCAACCCGACACAGATCGCGGTGGCTCTCAAGTACGACATGGATGAGGGGAAGGCGCCGTTCGTGCTGGCCAAGGGTGAACGAAAACTGGCCGAGAAGATCAAAGAGCTGGCCCGCGAGCACGACGTTCCGATCATCGAAGACAAACCTCTGGCTCGGGCGCTTTTCCGTATGTGCGAAGTTGGAGATCTGGTTCCGGCCCAACTGTATCGTGCCGTCGCCGAGCTTCTGGCCTACGTCTACCGCCTCAAAGGAAAGGTGATCAAGTAGCGTGGCAACTCAAGCTCCCAAGAGGACTCTGCTGGAAGCTATCGCCTCGCGTTCCGACGTCATTCTGGCGCTGGCCGTGGTGGGTATCATTGCAGTACTGATCATCCCGATACCGACCGGACTTCTGGACTTCGCGCTGGCCTTCAACATCACTTTCTCGCTGGTGGTGTTGTTGACCACGCTGTACATCACGCGTCCGCTGGACCTCTCGGTCTTCCCCAGCATGCTCTTGATCGTGACTTTGATGCGCCTCTCTCTGAACGTCGCGTCCACTCGACTCATTCTCGGTCATGCTTACGCCGGTGAAGTCATCAACTCGTTCGGTGATTTTGTCGTCCAGGGCAATTACGTGGTCGGCTTCATCGTTTTTGTCATTCTGGTCATCATTCAATTCGTGGTTATCACCAAAGGTGCTACCCGCATCTCAGAGGTAGCCGCTCGTTTCACATTGGATGCCATGCCGGGTAAGCAGATGGCTATCGACGCCGACCTGAACGCCGGCATTATCAACGATGAAGACGCCCGTACCCGTCGTGAAGACATCGCCCGCGAGGCCGACTTCTACGGCGCGATGGACGGTGCCTCCAAGTTTGTGCGTGGTGACGCCGTTGCAGGTATCCTGATTACACTCATTAACATCATCGGCGGTTTCGTTATAGGTATCGCCCTGAACGATATGTCTCTTTCCGAAGCCTTGCGCACTTACTCGCTGTTATCGATCGGTGACGGTCTGGTAACGCAGATTCCGGCGCTGTTGGTGTCGACCGCCTCCGGTATCATCGTTACCCGTGCGGCGGCTCGTGATCACATGGGCAAGGACCTCGGCACTCAACTCACCCGCCAGCCGCGGGCCATTCTCGTGGCATCGGTAGTGCTCTTCGGATTTGGTCTACTGCCTGGTATGCCCACGACTACCTTTATCATCCTGGCTCTCTTGATCGGCGGTATCGGCTTCGTGACCAGGGAGATGAAACAGCGTCAGCGGGTGCAGGCCAAACAGCAGGAAGCCAAAAAAGAGGCTCAGCAGACCCAGGTAGCGGAAGAACGCACCGAGGACCTGCTCAAAGTTGACGCCCTGGGTTTGGAGATCGGCTATGGATTGATCGGACTCGTCGATGCCAAACAGGGGGGAGACCTCCTGAACCGTATCGGTGTCATCCGCAAACAACTGGCCGGTGAACTGGGTATCGTGGTGCCTCCGATTCGCATTCGCGACAACGTGCAACTTCGTCCCAACGAGTACCGCATCAAAGTGAAGGGTATCACGGTTGCAACGTTCGAACTGATGGTCGATCATTTGCTGGCCATCAACCCCGGTTTCGTTGAAGAGAAGCTGGAAGGGTTTGAGACCCGCGATCCCGCTTTCGACCTTGAAGCCTGTTGGATAATTCCCAATCTGAAAGAGATAGCCGAAGCCAAGGGATACACGGTGGTGGAACCCTCGGCCGTGATGGCTACCCACATGACCGAAGTAGTGCGGAATGCAACGGCTGAGATTCTGAGCCGCCAGGACGTGCAACATCTGGTCGACACGCTCAAAGAAGATTTCCCCGCTCTGGTCGATTCGACTATCCCTGAGTTGGTAAGCCTGGGCACCCTTCAAAAGGTGTTGAAAGCGCTCTTGAAAGAGCGTGTGCCGGTTCGCGATCTGGCCACCATCCTTGAAACGATTTCCGATTACATCACGGCCACCAAGGAACCCGACGTTTTGGCTGAGTACGTGCGCATGGCCCTCAGGCGTCAGATCACAGAACTCTACAAAGATAAAGACGGCAAGATTAATGTGTTCACGATAGATCCCGCCGTGGAGCAACAACTCGGAGAGTCGGTGCAGAACACCAAACAGGGACTGATGCTGGTGCTTGACCCGGCTATGGCCGAGAAGCTGCTTGAGAGAATCGGCGAAGAAATGAAGCGGCCGCTATTGGCCGGATTCACGCCGGTATGCCTTAGCTCCCCCAACATCAGATTGGCTCTGCGCCGTTTGGTCGAGGCCAGACATCCGCAATTGGCGGTGGTGTCATACAACGAGGTCATGCCGGAGGTAGAATTGATCTCTACAGGAATGGTGAGGTTGGAAGATGATAATTAAATCATTCGTAGCAGAAAACGCCGCCGCGGCATTGAAACAGGTGCGGACGGAGATGGGTGGCGAGGCCATGGTACTGAAGACGCGACAACTCACCACCGCCGGGGGTGACTCGCGGGTGGAAATCACCGCCTGCCTGGAGAAAGCGTCGGCCTATCAAACTTCGGAGATTCTCACCGACCGCAAGCCGGAAGTATCATCACCGAACCGGATGACGCCACGGTGGCAACTTGATGATGGACAGGTAACGACAGACAGTTTCAGTCTTGACGTTCCGCCGGAAGCACCGGGTTTACAGAATCGACTGGACGACCTCGGGCGCAAACTGGATCATCTGATGGCCAATGACATTTCGGCTACCGACCGGGGGCTGCCGACTATTCTGGACACCATCCGAGACAATCTTAAGGATGCCGACCTGGCCGACGATCTGATCGCATCCGTCATCGGCGACACAGCCGTGCACTCAGATGCCGCCACCGACCCGGTCACTGTCGTGCACCGGCTTTTGGTCGAACGGCTGGCCGGGCTGATGGAACCGAACCTCAAGTTTGAACCGGGCGACAGGGTTGCTTTTGTCGGACCGGCCGGAGCTGGCAAATCGACGTTGTTGGGCAAACTGGCTGCACGGTTGACAGTGCAGGAAAAGAAGAAGGTCACCATGGTGAGCCTGGACAACTGCAAGATGGCCGCGGCCGAAGAAATTCGTCGATACGCCGAAGTACTCAACGCCGACCTGACCGACCCGGCGTCACTTCAAGAGACTTCCGAGTTGCCGCATGACGCCGTCATGCTCATCGACACGCCGGCCCTTCCCGCCAATTCTGACGACGTGGCACGATTAAGAGATACACTTGATGAGATAAATCCGTCAATGCGGGTGGCTGTCTTCTCGACACTGATGCGTTCGAGCGACGCTCTCGCCATGGCTGAGGCCATGCAACCTCTCAAGCCCACGCACCTGGCTGTCACCATGACCGACCTGACCAACCGTCACGGCACCGTGATTTCGGTGGCCGAACATACAGGCTGGCCGATTGCCATAGTCTGCGATGCGCCGGGTGGTATCGGTCATGTATGCCAACCTGATCCGGACCGCACGGCCCGGCTGATTCTCAAAACGGAGGTGGCCGGTGTCTAAGCAACGTTTGAACCTCCAACGTACTGCCGAACCATCGGTGGTGAAAGATACTCGTTTGGTGTCGCTGCTATCCGGCAAGGGCGGTGTGGGCAAGTCGGTACTTGCCTATAACATGGCCGAACGTCTGGCCTTCCGGGGAACTCGGGTGTTGCTGGTTGACCTCGATGTCTATTGCGGCAATCTGCACATCCTGGCCAACGTAGCTTGTCGCTACGGCGTGGCCCAGGTGGTGGCCGGCGATCTCTCGCTCAAAGAGGCGGTGACGGTACTTGGCGGCACACTCGATTTGCTGGCTACCGACGGTCGCGGCTGGCCCGAAGATATGTCATCGACAAAGGCAGCCGCGCATCTGGCCACCCGGCTCAGGAATGAGGGTCAGCACTATGATCTGATTCTGATCGATCATCCCTCGGGCAAGTGTCGGGCCTCAACCGTAATGGCCGCAGCCTCCGACATCAATCTCCTGGTAGTGGTGCCAGAGTTGACATCAATAGCCGACGCCTGCGGACTCTACAAACATCTACTGGAAACCGACCGCTCACTCGACTGCCGTTTGCTGGTCAATCGAGCCCAGACCGATGATGAAGCCGAGTACATCCATCAGAAGCTGGGCGCCCTAACCGAGCGTTTCTATGGCCGCCCTCCCGGTTACCATGGGCGTCTGCTTGAGGCCGAGTCGATTCGCCGGGCCGTGGCTGGTCAGAGGCCGTTGTCGATGACCGACGATGCGGAAAAGACGCTGGTGGAACTCGAAAAGATAACCATTCAACTGGTGTCCGATAGTTTGAGCGCCCATTCACCTGCTCAAGAGAATTCAGAAAAAGCAATAAATAGTAGCCCGGCTACGGCCGATATAAGGGAATAGCATACAAATGGTTAGCACGACAAAAACTGCGCCCGTCAAGCGCAAAAGTAAAGAAGCAGCCAAAGCTGCCAAGACAACTGAACCCAAAACGCCGCAGACCCGGGCTCGACGAGCAAGCAAATGGGATGTGTCGGAGCGTGATTGGGCTCGGTATCAGAAGCACAATACACCGGAGATCCGTCAGAAGCTTCTGAACAAGTATCTACCGCTGGTGCGCAACGTTGCCTCACGGATGGCCATGGGTTTCCCGCGTTCGGTGGAACTCTCGGATTTGGTAAACACCGGTGTCATTGGTCTGATAGAAGCGTTCGGCAATTTCGATCGTGACCGCGGAGTAAAATTCGAGACCTATGCAGTGCCGCGCATTCGTGGCGCTATCCTCGACGAGCTTCGTGCCCTGGACTGGGTGCCGCGTTCGACCCGAGCCAAATCCCGCGAGATTGATCGCGCCCACACGGTGTTGGAAAACAAGCTGGGTCGACCGCCGGAAAAACCGGAACTGGCAAAACTGATGAAGATTAGCGTTGAAGACTTACATACCGCCCTGGGCGATGTCACCGGAACAAGCATTCTGTCGCTGGACGAAGTTGTTTACCGCGAGGATGACAATCGTCAGGTCCCTCGGATCGAGACCGTTGTTGATAAGTCAGTACACTCGATCCTCGGCGAGATCGAAAAAGGCGAACTGAGGTCTTTCCTGGTTGTGGCCATCGACCGTCTCACCAATCAGGAAAAGCTGGTCATCGCGCTCTATTACTACGAAGAATTGACTTTGAAGGAGATCGGTGAAGTGATGTCGATTTCCGAGTCACGAGTATCGCAAATCCACACCCGCGCCGTGGCCAAACTGCGCGGAATGGTCAGGGAGAAATTTGCTCTGACCGGATAACCGGCGCCCGGACGCCAAAGTGAGTTAAGGATGACTCAGGATATTGAGAGAGTGGACCACCTGACGGCCGCCACGCCTGAGGAACAGATCAACCCGATGGCAAAGTCCAAACAGGACAAGCGTCGTCGGCAGGCGCGGGAACTGAAAGAGAAAGCCGAGGACGAACAAAGGAAAGAAAACAAGAAAAAGACGGCCGACCGTCTGATGCTCTCCGATCCCGAGTTGTGCGATGATCAAAGCGATGAAAACGAATCGAACGACGGCGCGGTGGAAAACGATGCGCCTGAAGATAACGAGGATGTAAACAACGAAACGTCGGATGGTCACATCGACCTGAAAGCGTGAACAGATTGCGAGGATGAAAATGGATATTTCATCAGGATTTTATCTGGACCTGCTTTTGAACCTGATCGGCTACCTGGCCGCCGGAGCGCTGGTCTGGACAGTATACCCGATAGTGGCGCCGTTACTGGGACGTCGCCCGACTGCATCGCCACAACCCGAAGCTCAGCCAAGCCGACCACTTCCGGTTCAGCAGCCTGCTGTTGCACCTCAGTTCATGCGTCTTCAACAGCCAACTCCGTCGGCTGAGACCTTTGCGGTAGACGATGACAAACCGATCGAAAGGCCATCGATGCTGCGCCCGCCCCAGCGGCGCGATCGTGTGGACATAATCAGAATAGCGCGTGAGATGCTTAAGGCCGGAGCCGACAACAGACGCATCCAACAGGTGCTCCCGGTTTCGGAGGCGGAACTGGCGCTCTTGACCATGCAGAATCAATAGCAACTCTTGGAGATAAACAATGGCGAACGATAATCCCTTCTTCCTGACCAAGCTGGAGTGTCCGATCTGCAAAACTATAAACGAGTTTGAGACAGTGCGGGTAGGTGCATACGTGGAGAAAGGGCGTGATACCGATTTCTGCCCGTCGGGAATCGAGTGGCGCTACCCGAAGTACCAGGCGTACAATCCACTGAGCTATTTCACCGCCACCTGCACCAACTGTTACTACACGCGCGAATTCAACAACAGCTACAAGGAGTGGAAGAGCGACGGCAACTTCCGCACCTATCGACTGAAGAGCGTCAAGGAATTGCACCTGGACAGATTGGCCACAGCCGATTCTGTCCTGAAGCGAATGGGCGAGGCGGTGGACCTGGTCAATAATCCGAGTGAGTCCGCAATTCTGAAACTGCATTTGGCGGCCTTTGATGAGTTGCTCTGCGAACATGTAGGCAATCTCGATCTCGGTCGCTTCTACCTTCGGATCGGATGGGTCTATCGCTCCATGGTGACGTGTGAGAACCCGGACCAGCAGTTTTTGAACAAGAGCCTTCTACAAGTCGATAATCGGGGTGGCATGATGGACGAGGCTCTGGGAAAACTGAAAGAAGAGGCGGCCGTGTGGGCACGGCATCTTTCGGCCCATTTTGAGACCGATCAGGTCTCGACGCAACTGAAATCACAAATGTTGCCGTTTCGTGACAAGTTTGACGCCGAACTGGCCCGCCTGCAAGTGACTTTCAATCAGACCCAGACGCAGTTGGAGCTGATGAAGGATCTCATGAGTGAATACAAGTCGTCTGCGACGGGCTCAGGGAGTGATGGCGCCGCCTTTGAAGGCTTCCCATCTTTTACGGCTTTCCTTCAGGACATCAAGAACCGATGGAATGGGATAGTGCTGGATGAACAGGAAGCACTCGAAGTCGCGGTGGAGTATTACAAGAAGGCGTTTGAGGATGGTCGCAGTATCTCGGCCGGCAATCAGCAGATTCAGGCTTCGTACTTGATAGCCGAACTTTCGCGCAGAATAGGCCGATACGAGGATGCCAAGCAGTATTTCAACACGACCATCAAGTACGGTCAGGAATTTATCTACCAGAATCGGCGCGATCAGTCACGCACCGCACTGGCCAGAAAAATACTCGAACTGGCCATCGAACAGGGTCGCGAAAACATGGAAGCATTGAAGTCGGACTGACTCGATTTGAGATAACATGACCGTTCATCTATCATTGCCGCACTTATCGCAACCTCTGAAGCTCTGGGAGAAACTCGAGCTTGTCACCGGTGAAGGAGACGAGACAGGTATCTACACCGCACGGATCGAGGACTTCGTCGCCGAGGGCATCATCATAAGTAGTCCGGAGTTCGTCAAAGGACACACTCTGCTTCGAGAGAACGCCGATGTGTTGATAGTGTTCACCAAGGATGACGCCACGTATCAATGTCATTCCTGCATAAAGAAGCATCCCATTGACGGCAAGAATCTCTATTTGCTGGCCAGGCCCAGCAAGACCAAGCGTGTCCAGCGCCGCCAATTCGTGCGGGTCGACATGCTCAAACATCTTGAGTACACCCAACTCAGACCTGTGGTCGACTGGGATAACCTGGCCGAGGGTCAAAAGTGGCTCACGGCCACTACCGAGAATATGAGCGGCGGCGGCGCCATGATAAGAATCGATAAAGAGCTTGAATTTGACGACCGCTTGTTAATAAAGATCGGTTTCTTCCCCGGTCAGGGACTTCCGGATACGGTTGCGGGCGTTGTCAGGCGCGTGTTCACTTTGGAAAAGCAAATCATGGCCGGAGTTGAGTATATCGTTGCGGATCGCCTGGTAGACTATTTCAAGTCGGATGATCTCAAACGACTGCCGGATGCCGTGAAACGATTCGACCGTCGCGCCCAGAACCGATTGGTGTCATACATCTTTCAGCAGGAAATCGAACTGAGAAAGAAGGGACTGCTGTGAACCCGTCAACACCATCCGGCCACGGCCATGCAGCCGCCGAATTTGATCGTTCGCACCTCGACCTCGGGCAATTGGTCGGGCGTAAGGTATCGATCTTTTCCAGGCAGTATCCCGGTCGTCCTTTGCCGGCTCGTGTTGTACAGGCAGTTGGTGACAAGGTGGCGTTGGAGCCGATTCCGGGCAACGTACTTTTGGGCAATCTTGTCAGCGGTCAGGGAGTAGTCATGCAGTTCATGTACAAGCAGGAAGAGGTGGCCACGCCGGCTGTGTTCAAAAGGACCAACGGTGGCCGCAGTACCGTGCTGGTCGGGCAAACAGTTAAGCCGCTGAAACGACGACGCTTCGTCCGGGCCAGGTCACAACAACCGATTAACCTGGCTGTACTTCCTACCGGTAGTTTCTTGAAACACAAACTGCCCCACCTGCGTTGGATGCAAACCGACCTGGTCGACTTTGCATCGGGCGGTGCCCTATTCGATATCAACAGCCTATTGCACAACAGCACCTATCTTTTTGTCAATGTCGATATCGAGTCGCACTCCTTTCCGCCGCTGGTCATCGGCAGTGTGCGCCACTGCCACCCACAGGAAGGCGGACAGTTTCGTGTAGGTCTCGAATTCATAGTGGCCGAACAGCGTAGCCGACACTTCTCCAAGCCATTGTTGGATAACCTCCCATCGTCGGCTTTTGAATACAGCTACTTACATCGCAAAGGTCTCAACGGCCACATAACAGCATGGATGCAACAGAACCCAAAAAACAGTGATCAGGGGTATTTCAGATGACAGAACAAGAACGCACGAAATTCGTATCGGATGTCGAGATCACAGAAGACAATGTCCGAGTCAAGCAACCACTCAAATTGCAGAGTGAAAACCAACGGCGATTTGTCCGACTCACGATTTCATCACCCATCAACTTCCGAAGTATCAAGGACATTTTCGGCAACTTCTCGCCCAACCCAGGTGAATATCCGATTGACGGCACGATACTGAATATCTCAGAGGGCGGCGTGTTGGCAGAGATGGATCAGCCGCTGAACGAGGGCGACATTGTGGCCATGCGCATTATCATGGAGCAGGTCGAACCCATCGAGGGCGTGCTCGGCCTGGTCAAGCGTTGCGACCAGGATGATGACTATCACCTCGTCGGCATCCAGTTTGTTCGCCGTGATGAGCTCGTCGACAAACTCTCGCAGTCGGAAATGGAGCTACTCTCGGAGGACCTGAGTCATTTTACCCAGTCGGTGCAGGAACTTCTGAGTCGTTACCTTCAGGATAAACGGACCCGGGCCTGATTCGTGGTCGTTATGAGAAACACAGTTGTCGGCATCATACTATTGTTGGTCGCCGTAGTACCACGAGCGGTTTTGGCGGGTCCCAATATTTTGCTCAGGGTCAGCCCGGCCGAGGCGGCCTGGTCATCCAGCAGCATCGAGGAAAAGCTGATAATCCGTATGAGCCGGGACACTGCTATGAGTGTGACCAGCGTTGACGGGACTGACAGCGCACTGCCTGCCTTTCCAAAAGATCGATACAATGTGGACAGCCTGATCCAGTGGGGTCTGGAGATCGGCGGCCAGTACCTGATGTTGGTGGATGTTCATCACCAACGTCTGGAGCGGCGCAAGTCCTTTCAGATACCGCTGTTTTTTCACAAGTATGTGACAGTGGGTGTTATCTCCGGCGAACTGAGGCTGATCGACCTCAACCAGGGTCGCCTGTTGGTGGCCCAACCGTTTCTGAAAGAACAAGAAGCCAAACGGATATTTCAATCATCAGACGACGACGATGCCAATCACCCCGATCTGCATCTGACGGCGCCGGGCAAACTGGTCTTTTTCGATCAAATGGAGGATCATCTCTGTGATCAGCTGCTTGAGATCATCGGTTTTTCAGAGCGAGGGAACGACGGTGAATGAAATTGGACGGCTCTTGAAGCATAGCGACGGTGATGACCAACTGTTCGAGAAAATCGTCTCAATCAAACGTATCACCGAGAGCCTTGATAATACAACCGAGGAGAAACTGGCCACTGTTTTGGGAGCGTTAAGACGCCTGGTTGGTTTCGATGCGGCCACCGTATATCTGATTAACAGCAAGAGCAAGAGACTCTTTGCGGCGGCCACCTTGCTTAACCCTGTCGACCTCTGCGCCGATTCGTCGGGCGACCCGACCGACCCGGAATCTTGGGAGGGATCATCCGATTCGCCGGTGTCAATGTCGGTAGTCCCGGCTGCTGCCTTTGGTTCGGCTGATGGTCGCGCCCACATTTTGAGTGCGCCAATGATGGTTCAGGAACGTCTCAACGGATTGCTGAATCTCGCCTTCATTGCCAACGATCCTCCGTCCAGAGAAGCCATCCGGCTGGCCGGAGTGCTGGGTGGACAGATGGCCTCGGCGGTTGAACGGTGTCAATACCGCCACAAACTGACAGCCCTTTACGAGACACTGTCCAAACTGGAAACGACACAGCGTCTGGCGCCACGATCCGGTCCAAGGCTTCAGAGTCTGGACGAAGCCCACGAAATGTTGGTGTCCATAAGTCATGAAGTGAACAACTCGCTGTCGGTTATCATCGGTAACGTGCAGTGTCTACTGATGGAAAAGGAGTCGACCGACGACCCCAGCCAGGACCGTCTGCATCGCATCGAAAGCGCGGCTATCAAAATCGGCGCCGTCAACAAGCGGCTCCTGCAGATACCGGTGATCACCAGGCAAGACGATGAGAACCAAAACGACTTCACGGTCAAAGTCTGAGACTTAAGTTGAATGAATACGATCACTAAGGAAATCAACAACCTTGTTAGCTGGAAACCGTGGTCGTCCGGTCTGGATGATCTTGGTGTCGGTTTCTTGATGGTGAGTCATGACGGGCGGCTTGAGGACTATAATCATGCTGCATCCGAAATGCTCGTTCTCGATGACAAGAGTTCGACCGAGCCTGTTCATATATCGGACCTGGCCCATGTTCTCGGATCCAGCTTAAACGATGCCGTCAACGATCTCGGTCCGGAGCGCCCTCGGTCACACCAAAGAGGATTACCTTGCTCGAACTGCAAGGGACGACACATGTTGTTGGACATCTCTTGTCTTTATGTTGGTAGTGATGACGGGTCGTTTGCTATCTGCTTCTTGCACGACCTGCAGCGGCGACATCACATTTCAGACGACGAGCGCTTTTTAAGGCAGGAGTTACAAATACTTTCAGATGTTGCGGCTGCCTTGTCGTCATCCAGCGAACTTGTCCAGCTTCTTAAAGTGATTCTCACCGGTGCTACAGCCTCTCAAGGGTTGGGATTCAACCGCGCCTTTTTGTTCATGCACCAGGAGGACACCAACGAATTGGTCGGCCAGATGGCGGTGGGTCCGCTTTCGGCCGAAGAGGCCGGCAGTATTTGGCGTAACCTGGACGCCATGCGTCTTTCGCTTGAAGAGTTACTGGACAATAAACAACACCAGCCGGACGAACTCTCGGATGGAATCACCCAGTTGATTACCGATTTCAGAGTCAGCCTTGATGAAGAATCCATGATCAGTCGCGTTTGTCGCCAGGGTGAATGGTTGAACCTGACCGAGTCGGATGACCTCGATGCCGTCACCATGGCTCTGGCCGAACGGTTGGGCACGAACAAGCTGGCCTTGGTTCCTATGGTAAGCAAGGGTCACCTTTTGGGACTACTGGCTGCTGATAATCAAATCACCGGCCATCCCATCTCCGATGAAGCCGTGCATCTTCTACAAGTCCTTGCCAACCAGGCTGCGGTGGCCATGGAACGAGCACGTTTGTACGAGGCACAACGCGAACGCAGGTGCGAGTTGGAACGGATCAACACACTGCTTGCTGAATCGCAGAGCCAGATTATTAAGTTCGAGAAAATGTCCGTAATAGGCGAGCTAACATCGGCCATCGCCCACGAACTTCGCAATCCTCTGACGGTAGTTGGCGGCTTTGCCAACCTTATGTTGAAAGCCGAATTGCCCGAGGAAAACCGTGAGTATCTGAGTATAATCGCCGCAGAAATCAAACGGGCGGAGTCTGTTCTTCACCAGGTTCTTGATTTTTCGCAGGCCAGCAAAGGCGACAATCAGCCGATCGACTTTTCCCAACTCGTCCAGCGCAGCATGGAGCTGTTGAAAGGTCGCCTCTCGGCCAGGGAGTTGCCGATGTATCTATCGTTGGCCGGCACTCCTCTCAGGGTGTTTGGCAACTACGACCAGTTGTCACACGCCGTGTACCAGTTTCTGAAGTTTGTGGCCGAGGACCTGGTTCAGTTGGGAGATGCGGAAGTGCGCACCGAATCGAAAGACGACCTGGCCGTGATGCTTGTCAAGATCAGGTGTCCTGAGGACCAACGTGACAAAGTGCGAAAGTCCCTGCAGCAAATCTTCACGCAAAACAGAACTTCGCAGCGTTTGACCATCCTGGTGGCCGGTGAGACCGTTAGATATCACGGCGGAAACCTGGGTATTGCTTGCGGCGCTGATATTCCACCGTCGCTGTATATCGAACTGCCAACTATGAAGGAGCCGGAAAGTGAAACCGCGCATACTGGTGGTTGATGACGATGACGGCATCCGCGCCCTCTATCTGACCGAACTGGTCCGGGCCGGGTACGAAGTTGCGGCGGTTGACTCAGGCGGTGCGGCTGTCGCGTTGGCCTCCCGGGAAAAATTCGCGATTATTATTCTGGACATCGAAATGCCCGACATGTCGGGTATCGAAGCCTTGTCTCATTTGCGTCGGGTCAGCCCGGACACGCCGGTGATCCTGAACACGGCCTACAGCAACTACAAGCAAGACTTCCAATCCTGGCTGGCCGATGCCTATGTTCTGAAATCGTCGGACCTGGAACCGCTCAAACATAACATCAGGAAGTTGATTGATCCCGTTGAACACCAAGACCAAAAATGACAAAAGCCTGGACCTGGTTGATCAGGTCGACGGACTCGCCGAAGAGGTTAGGATTCTGGCTCTGAATCTGGCTATCTACCTGGCCAAAACCAAATCCGAATCGGAGCAACTTAGCCAGCTTGAACCGGACTTTATTCGGCTGGTAAACGGTACCGTGAGCGTACTTCAGGAGATTGAGAGGATTATTGCAGCCGCAAGGAATCTTGAAACACTGGTTTACGACGTCCCTTCAGGCAAGTTCCGGCGCGACCAAATAGAACTCAGACTCCGCTCAATCCTGGACCACTGTGGTCGGATTATGACGGCTCTGGGCAAGGGTGGCCCGATTGAAAAGTGACGAGCCGGCTCAATTCTGGCTTGAACAGGTGCAGATACCATGCCAAGTGACGATATACAGGATATAGATTGGATGCGGCCGGCTCTGACTCATTGTCGGGATTTCCGGCTGATCACGGTTCAGCCGTTTCGGGCCGCGGTTGTGACAATAGCTCGGACGAGTATATGAGAACCCTGACCGCGATGGAGACAACGTGGATTCAAAAACGGAATCTTGTCGGCTTACTGAAGCGATGACTGCTACCATCGAGTGCACTGATGAGGCGAATGGATTATGAACACTCCGGTATTAGATAAACTCACTGAAATGGCCAAAAACCGAGGAAGGCCGTACAAAGTGTTGATAGTGGACGACGAACAGTGGGTTCGTGAGGTCTTCAGGGATTTCTGCAATCTTACGGATGCTTTTAAGGTCGAGTTGGCTCCCGACGGAGCCGAGGCCGTCAGAATGGCCGGTGATAGCGAATATGATCTGATCACTCTGGACCTCATAATGCCCGAGATGTCCGGGTTGGAAGTACTTACAGCCATAAAAGAGGTGGCGCCAAAGGTGCCCATAATGGTCATAACCGGCAATGCCACCGAAAAACTCGTGCATCAGGCCGGTGTACTCGGGGCCTGCCGAGTGATGTACAAACCAGTGATGCTGGAGAGCTTTATTTCTGAGATGACGTCCACGCTGGACCGATGAGGATCGATGAAAGTGGCCAAAGAGGAAAATGAGGGGCATGAACAATCAAGAAAGAGGAGCTACGGGGGCAATGGCATGAAGAGTGAAATCTCGATACTGATTGTGGACGACGAATCAACGATGCGCAATCTGCTGGAAAAGATTCTGGCCCGGGAGGGATACCAGATGCACTCGGTCTGTGACGGCCAGGTGGCTCTGGAATACCTCGAGAATCACAAAGTCGACATCGTTATCTCTGATATGAAAATGCCCAAGATGGACGGTTTTGAACTGCTCAAGAACATCAAACAACACCATCCGGGCGTGGGTGTCATAATTATGACCGCCTATGGCGACACCTACACGGTCAAGGATGCGCTCCTCTTGGGAGCCGATGAGTATGTCACCAAGCCGTTCAAGAGCTATGAGATCTCCCTGGTAGTAGAACGAGCTTACTGGCGAATTCTCTCGTCCTGCAACCAGATGACCACCGAGTTGTAGTAGGAGTGACATGAGCGCCAGCCAAGCCCAAAGTACCGCGACCCGCCGCCGAATTCGGGTGACAATCACCAAGGATTCCATGAAGGTGGTTATCGTCATCAGCCGACCGGAATCCGAAGAGCCGAATATTACCGTGGAAGAGGTCAGGAACGCTCTGACCCAGGCTGGTGTGGTGTATGGTATCGACGAGGATGTGATTTCCGAAAGTGTCACCATGGCTGAGTATGAAAAGCCGATCGAGGTTGCCAAAGGCCAGCCGCCGGTCAAAGGCTCCGACTCCGAATTTGAAACCTTTTTCCAAACCGAGAATCGCTTTCAGCCACAGGAAGATGAAGAGGGTCGCATCGACTACCGCGACATGAAGTATATCCAGAATACCCACAAGGGTGATGTACTGATCCGACGGAAGCCGCCTACCGACGGGGTCAACGGCAAGGGGGTCGATGGTCGCGAGATAGTCGCTCCCAGAGGTCGCAACATACCATTCAACAACGGCGAAAACACAAAGGTCTCCGACGACGGCCTCGAATTGATTTCTACGGTCGACGGCGCCATTGTCTACTCGCGAGGTCGAGTGTCGGTCAAAGATGTAATGGTCATCAACAACGTTGACTTCAACGTCGGCAATATCGATGCAGTCGGTTCGCTGCGTGTCAGCGGCAAGATCAACACCGGGTTTTCCGTCAATGTCGGTGGCGATCTGGAAGTCAGCGGTAATGTCGACGACGCCAAGATACACGTGAAGGGCAACATCCTGGTTCGTGGCGGCTTCCTGGGTGCCGGCGAGGGTGAGATGCATGCCGATGGTGATATCACCGTCAAATATGCCGTGGGTCAGAAGCTCAGCGCCGGCGGCAGTATCATTGTCGGCGGCGAACTGCTCAACTGCCATGTCACGGCCAAAGATTCTGTCGTTGTAAAGGGACGCAAGGGTAAGATCGTTGGCGGCGAAATCAATGCCGGTAAGAAAATCGAAGCGGCCGTCATCGGCTCCGATGCCGGAACCGTTACTTCACTGACGGTTGCTTTCGATGCTGAGGCGATGCGGTTGTTCCACGAGGCTCGCCATGAGATCAGCCGGTTGAAAGCCGACGATGAGCGCGTCAAGGAAAACCTCGTACAGCTGTATAAGCTCCAGATGGCCGGCAAACTGAATGACCAGCAGAAAGCGGGTCTGGCCAAGCTTGAGGAATTCAAGAATTCTGTTCCTGATGCACTGGCGACGGTGGAAAAACGTAAGGCTGAAGTTGAGGAACGCCTCAAGAAACTGTGCGATTCCAAAATCATCGCCAGCGAAATCATGCATGCCGGTGTTAAGGCGCATGTTGGGGTGTTGGTCAAAGAAGTCGATGAAGACCTATTGGCTGTGCAACTCAGCCAGGACGGCCATCGGATCATCGAGGAAAAGTACAAAAAGAGCTAAACCCCTGCTCTGTCCTTCAAAACGTCTTCCCAAGAATTGACTTGAAAACCGGTCGGGCTTGCGATATATTGGCTTGTCTTTGGTATCGTTTAGTCGGAGAGGTGGCCGAGCGGCTGAAGGCGGCGGATTGCTAATCCGTTATAGGGGTCATGCCTCTATCCAGGGTTCGAATCCCTGCCTCTCCGCCATTTTTTTTGGTATTGTGTTTTCACTACAGGAGCTACAGCAATCGTGGGGTGGCAGTTCATAGCTGTGTAGTCAAAAGCCCTCTGGAACTAGCTCAAGGCGGTTTATACTCTCATTAACATACTGCAGGCTCTCGTGTACCCTGGCGACGTCCTCATAGTCCCAGTAGCGAAGTTTGTCTCGGAGGTTTTGGACACCATCAGCATGGCTTCGGATTCGATCCAACTGGGATTGATCAGAGACAGCCACGACCCCTTGGACCGCCGGGTTGTTAAGTGACTTGAGAAGATTCACTATCAAGCTATCTATGCTTCCCTTAGTCTGCACCTCAAATACATAAACCACTCGGCCCATGTTTCCTATGGTCGCCTCCCAGACGGTATCAACAACAGAACCTTGAGATACCTTCTTTTCAATACTGGATTCGAAGCCCAGCCACCGACCTATTTCACGGAGCTTGTCACGAATGTCATTGTGGATAAATCGAGAATCCGCTCTGATTGGTTCAGTTGTTTCGGCTTCTTTCTTCGGACGGCTTGTGTGAATCCTACTCAGGTTATCCTCAACTTGAAGCTCATCCCAGATGAAGTAGTCAACCGCCAAAAGGGTTGTATCAGAGAATCCAGCATTACTGAGCTCTACTGCAATTGTCTTGCAGACTTGGCAAAGGTTGTCATATACTTCTCCAGTCAGTTGATAGTCGTAACGGGGCAGGTTGTCGACCCCTAAGTAGTCCAAGGCTACAAATGCTCGTCTGTTCCATAGCATGAATTCATCAGGGTGTGTCTTGCACAGCAACTCACTAATTGTGGCCGGTCCCATCCCCTTTATCTCACCGCGAAAGGAATCCCAGCGTTGGGATATGTTGGTCTGACCCCAGATGAGTTCTGCCAGCCTGCGTCTCAGATTATCCAGGCCATTGTCCTCGATAATCTTGTCAATAACATAGTGCTTGTTCCCCCATATGAGCATCGCCCACAACTTCGACATATAGTCAAATATCCCATCCTCGTCAATCGCGAGCAGCACATCCTTAGTGTATCCACCGTAAACCTGGATAAGTCCTGATCTCTCTTCCCAATCAGTCTTGAACTTCTCAGGCTCCTCCTTCAACCGGTTGACGAATGCCCCAATATGCTGTGTCAGTAACTCTCTATTCACTCGTTCTTCTCCTCCCACGGTTGGCGGTTATGAGTCTTATATAGCTGACGAAAATTGGAATTACAAGCCCATTTCTAAAGGTCTGACATTTCATGTAGGAGTCAGTCGCTCTCCGGCCCATCCGCTCGCGGTGCGTGCCCAGGCTCATCCCCCAACCTCAAACGGATTGCAGGAAGACTTTCAGGTTGGAAGATTCGCCTGCAAGTTTCAACTTACGGCGGATGGTCTTGCGTTGGTTGTTGACAGTGTGAATCGAAGTACTTAAGGTCTCGGCAATCGACGCGGTCGATAAGCCGGACTTGATCAGGTTACAAATCTCAAGCTCCCTCGGTGACAAACGATCAAAGCGGCGATCAAGTTCGTTGACAAACGGCGCCGCGATATCATCCAGACAAGTCTTGAGTAGGGTCAAATAATGTTCGTTCTGGCGGCTGGACCGTTTCTGAAGTTTCGTTATGATCGGCGTCAGGATACGGTCGACATTCGTCTGCAATTGGCGCTTGAGAAGTTTCCTTTCATTCTCGATTTGCGACATCACCTCGCGCAAAGCCACGTTCTTCTCCTGAAGCGCGATCTGCTCGGCTTGCAGTTTCGTGTTGGTTGTCCGAAGCTCTTCTTCGGTCTGTTTGAGTCTGGAGATATCGGTGACGACGGCAAAACTACCGACAAAGTTCCCGCTGAGATCAAACAGCGCCTGGGGCGAGACGATAGCCGGTAAATCGGCTCCCAGCTTTGTTTTCCAGACGACTTCATAAGGCCGAAAGCCTTCGTCTTTGTTGTGTGCGATCCGATCATAGAATACGTCCTGATCACGTTCATCCAAAAAAGCGGCGGCCGATGTCCCCACCAGTTCATGTTCGGCATATCCCAACATCCGGCAGAACCGTTCGTTGGCAAAAGTGACGTTGCAGTTTTCATCGAAAGCACCCAGCCCTTCGTTCATCGATTCCACCAGGAGACGGTACCGTTTTTCACTTTCCTCCAGGGCGGTGCGATCACGACGGCGCTGCAAGAGCGGCCAGATTTCCTGAATCAATTGAGATAGCTGGTTTGCATCTTCAGGTGTGTACGGCGTCACCTTGTTGGCCACGCCGATTACCGCCACGATTTTCTGGTCGGAATATATGGGGACACTCATCTGACGAAGTATCGGTGCATGTCCCCCCGGGTATCCACGTTTAA
The DNA here is from genome assembly GCA_029860345.1 of Candidatus Zixiibacteriota bacterium. NCBI lineage: Bacteria > Pseudomonadati > Candidatus Zixiibacteriota > Candidatus Zixiibacteriota bacterium. The sequence goes on from JAOUBJ010000007.1 coordinate 214,975, forward strand.
GGGGATCGGCCGCGACGCTGCTGTTGGCAATAGTGACCTCCTGCGTGCGCACTGCGTCGGCCCAGGAGTCGGCAGAGGCCACAGCACAGACAAGAGCTCGATTGGCAATCAGTCCCTGGCTCCCTTGCGGCTGTGTCCAGTTGGGAATCGTCAGCGAGGTACCATCCTCAGAGAGCAGGGCCAGAAATCCGCAAGCACTCGAAGTGAGGGTGAGACATTCCATCAGGGCCAGATTCGTAAGCTCGCGCTGTGATGAAACCTGGGCGCGGTCGAGTTGCACCACCGCCCGCAAACGTGCTTCTTCCAACGAGTGCTCGGCGTGAGCTTTGTTCGAGCCCGTGATGTCGGTAATGAGAATATCCAACCGATTGTCCGCGGAACCTTCGGCAGCCGCCAACCGATATTTGAAGCGACCCAGGCGTGTGCTGATGCCATTTGGAGTAAGACGACACTCGAACAGACCAGCTCCATCGGCCGCAGCCAGCTTTGCTCTTGCCCCTTCCAGTTCCTCCGGATGAACCACGGCTTGAATCAAGTCATCAAGTGTTTTTGGCGCAGGATTGCAACCTGCGGTGATGCTGTCAATGTCTCCGGCCAGAGTGGCCAGTCGTCCGGTAGAGGTGTCAACCGCACAGAAAAGCAGATTCGACGAGTTGAGGAGGAAATCCAGTTGTTCGACACTTATCGAGACCTCATCGGACCGGCGCCGGTCGTCGGGTCCAGCAACGCCTTGAGCCGATGCGGTCTTGCAGGTTCCATTCTTGGCCATATTGTCCACGGCGCCATTATGGCGCTACCTTGTACTTGTGCGGTCGTTTTGTCCGGCCGGTCGCAATCCTATGTTCCGTAAGGTTATCGGCAAGATTGTGCATTATCTGCACAGCTTGACTTTCTCTCCTTTTTCCCTGCGACCAATGGGAAAAACCGGTTGCGGTTTGGCCTGAGTTGAGCATAATTGGTAAGTTGTGGGGAAACTACCTATCGTGTAAGACGTATTAAGATAGGTAGAACTGGGCCTTGAGCCCGTGATAGGAAACAGCAACGGCAAGAATCGGAGCCGAGAGCGATATGTACGACGGTTACAACGACACTCGCCCTGCCAGAAACTTCAACGATGACCCATGGGATATTTCCAGGGGTGGTGGTGATGGTGCTCGCTGTCGGTCGGTCGCCCTTAAGAGATCGCTGTGGCTCGTGTGGTTGGCGCTGGGAGTAGGGGTTTTGCTGTTGGCCTGGTCGGCTCAGGTGCTGGCCCAGTCGGCGCCGCCGCGGCCGCCGGATATCGAGAAGGGTCGGGGCAAACCCACCGCCAGGGATAGAATCAAAGTAAAGCTGAAAGATGACGCCGGCGAACTTGCTCAAGACTATCTGGTGCTGCTGGACCAATTGAAGACTCTGACCGCCGACTACAGCACCTACTACTCCGACTTTCAACAGGTACATGCCGAAGAGCTCGAAAAAAAAATGCGCAAGTTATCACACCGTCTCAACGACAGCGCCTACTTCCGTGATTTCACAACGCTGACTTACGATCTGACCCGCTTACAATACGAGCTGCGGCTACAGGAAGAGAAGCTGGCCAAGTTGCACAAGAACAGCCACGCGCGAGGTGTGCACTCAGGCGAATCGGCCGATCCCAGGCTTCGGAAGATTACACGCACCCTGCGCCGCGAAATTGAAATGCTACATGATCAGTTCGAGGACGATATAGGTGAACGCATGAGAGTCAGCGCCGCCAAATCGGCTATCGTCCAACAGTACATCAGGGCAGCCGTTGTTTCCATGGGGGCGGACGGTGGTGTGGAGAAGCGTGCGTTTGTTTTGGGCAAAGGCGACCAGGTTGGACATACACCGATTGTGCTCGAAATAGATCTGGGTAACTTTCCCGATCTGGACGCAGTATTGGAAAACTGTGAGCAGATAGAAATTCACAGTATCATCGAGCCTCCACAACCTTCGGACGTTTATGAGTTTCCGCAGTTGACAGTCTACGCGCCCCAGTTTGAAGCGCCTCCAATTCGGTTGGAAGATAAACGGACTGCATTCCGCCACTCGTCGGGTGAAGCTGGACTCAGTTTACAGTTTATCGACAGCACCCGTATCAATTCAGCCGCGACACCGGTGTACGTGGTCAATCCCATGGGAACCCTGGAGGTTGAGGGGTGGAACCGGCCATGGATCTCGGTTGACGCCAAGGTGGAACTGTCGGCCGTTAGTGCCGAAAAAGCCGAGGCCTTGGCCGAGCGTGTCGACGTTCGTATTCACAACCGGTCCAACGCCGTCTACGTGGAGTTGGTTCTGCCCCAGTTAACCGATCCAAGGACCTCGATCTTGAGTACGACGATTGAAATCAAAGCGCCCAGGGACAATTCCCTGAGCTGCAGCAACTCGCATGGACGTTTGGTCGTCCGGGATTTTGACAACGATGTTAAAATCAATGCCGACCATTGTGATATCAAATTGAGCACGGTGGATGGAAAAGTCGAGGTAGTCAACAGCATGGGGTATCTGACCGTCAGCGATGTCTCTGGACGGCTTGAGTTGAGAAACACCTATGGTGCCTTGACGGTGACCGGATGTAATGGAGATATGACAATCGAAAACGATCTTGCTTCGATAGATATCAAAGACTGTTCCGGTGAAGCTCAGGTACGCAACTCCGGAAGAGTGGATGTATACGAGTTTATAGGTGACCTGCGGATCGACAATGACAACGGGGCTGTGATGGTTCAGAATCTCGAGGGCAGCCTTGAAGTGACCAACTCGCTTCAGCCGGTGGTGGTCGAGAACATTCGCGGACGGGCCGGCCTGCAAAACGAGCGGGGGACTATCCAGGTCGATCAGATCGATGGACCTTTGTCGGCCAACAACAACTATGGTTCAATCTCGGCCGTTTCGCTCAGTGGACCTTTGCGATTGGTGAACACCAACGGCTTGATCGACCTGGTCGTCGATGAGGATATCATCGGTCGTTCTTCGATCATTGCCGATAATGGAACCATCAAACTCAGACTGGACGAATCATCGGACGTTCTCTTGACTGTCGAGATGATCGGTGGCGCTATCAAGAGCGCCTTTTCGACACCCGTCCAACAGACCGACAGTTCCAGCACCACTCGGCTCGAACTTGGGCGCATGGCTGCATCGCTGGACGTATCCGGTTACGGTACCGACATCGTTATCAGCACACCGCGGTGAACAGCAGTCATAGCCCACATCCCATTCCACCTGAAAACTAACAATCTGCTTGACATTATAGCCGCACGTTCGTCTAATAGGACAGGGAACACAACCAATCCAGACCACGCGTAAAAGCGCGATGGGAGCAAGAGTACACAGCTAGCCCCGCAAGGCTTGAGTTTATGGGAAGTAAACCGTATTGTGGTGTGTACAATTGTAAACAAACAGAAAGGAGGAGTCTATGGCCGAACAACAGTTTGTGCTAACAGTAAACACTCATTAGATTAGGAGAAGAAGGAATGAGTTATCGGAAGACAATTATCACAGGGGCGATTGCAGGCCTTGGCCTGTTGATACAGTTGGCCGGACCGGCAATTGCATCTACCAGCAAAGGGTTCATATTTGACTGTGAATTCGAGCCGACTCAGATGCCCTTGGCACCGGGGCCGGTAGAATTGAGATTCAGTGTCACCCCCAACGAGCACTTCAAAGGCCGCTCAACGGTGGCGTTGACCGTAACCACGCAGAGCGGCCTGGAGTATTCCGGACCCAAAACGTGGGCAGTAGATATGGAGCAGAGTGTTAAGTACACCGAGCTGATCCACGTTAGTATCCCACCCAACGACACCTGCGGCATTCGGATTGAGTTGTCCATCGATGGCCGGAAAAGACACGCTGCACACGCCTGGTTCGTTACCTTTGACGAGTCGGTCGAGTTCTGGAAGGGTAGCCCTCGAGGAGCTACACCGCGCAATAAAATGAGCTTTGGCGAATCGCGTAGGGCGGAGCTGACGCCTGAACAGTTGGCACAGGTGATGGATTGGGAGGTCAGCCTGAAAGATGTTCTGCCAAAGAATCTGCAGTTTGTGTTACCCATGCTTGGGGAACTCACGCCGACAGAACGGGACAGTGTGTTTCATATCAGGATATCCCGAGAAACCTATTGGAAGTTATGGGACAGGGGTATCCATCCTGAGTGGCTCGAGAATCCCCCCCCCCCCCGTGAGCCAAACCCCACCGGACCACCCCCCCACCCCCCTGAAACCCCGGGGGGTT